>JAPLWX010000034.1 GCA_026396415.1 Microcaldota archaeon | reverse complement strand
TGTAAACACGGTGTGCCATAGCATACCTAATTAGGTATGCTAATTAATAATACCATCAGTACAGTAAAATGTCATTTCCGAGAGAAAAACTAGAGTTAGGTAGGCATAGCATACCTAATAAGCGAGAAATTCAGGTCTGTGAAAGGGCACCTCATTCCGCATCCCCGCCGCCGACAAAGTAGAAGCACTTTATTTTCCTGTCCTCGAATGACTTGTAGCAAATCCGATGGTTTTTGTCTGTGTTTTCCTTGAAGCAGGGGAGGCCGAAGCGCGCGTGCTCGGATGGCAGCCCTGCAAGTATCTGGCGTATCTTTTTCACAGCCCGAATCTGGATGGAATTGCCAGGTTTGTCGAAGCGCTCTTTCCATTTCGGCGCGTATTCGCCCAAATATTCAGTCTTTAAGGCATTTGGCATATTTACCAAGCGCCTCCTTCGCATTCATGGGCTTCTGCCCTTTCTTTTCCATCTCGCGGTCTTCCGCGTCCATGCGCGCCTTGAGCCGCGCGGTTTCTGATTTTTCCCTGCCCATGAATTTCACCTGTATGATTATTTAAATATTGTCATTCATTAATATGGATAGTGATTGATTGCCGAGCGAAAACGAGCCGTCATTGTTCCTCCAGTTCATCGGCGACAAGCCGAAGTGGAGGGTGATAGACTTCCTGCTGGAAAACCATCTGCGCGACTTCACCAAGACCGAGATTGCAAAGGGCGCGAAACTGAGCTGGGCGTCGCTCTACCAGCACTGGGGCGATATCGAGCGCAAGAGGATTGTGAAGCTCACGCGCGTGGTTGGGCGCGCGAGGCTTTACCAGCTCAATGAAAAGTCGCCGCTCGTTGTGCTGCTCAAAAGCATAGAAGCCACGCTCATCCGCGATGCGGCGGAAGTGGCAGAGGAAAAAGCTATGATGAAAGTGAGCGTGAAGACGGGGCGCAGGAGATAGCAGATGCTGGATACTGGCTCTCTTGCCAAAAACCATGCGATACCATTATATATATGACATTCAAAGAATATATTAACTCGCAAGGTGCTGATATGCACAAGGTTCTCAGGAAATATGAACGGTGGCTGGACAACGGGGACAAGGTCATCGTGGAAATCCTGAAGGTCGGCAACCCGAAATACAAGGATGGGATAATCTACACCTTCCGCTGCATGGGCAAGGATGGTGAAGTTGTCTTTGCCATCGAAAACTCGCACGGGCAGCCGCATATCCATAGGCGAGAAAAGAAGGAAAGCGTGGATTACGGGTGGAAAACTGCATATTTGAAGTTCGAGGAAATGGTGGATGAGCGGGAGCGGAAAATCAAGGAGGGAAAGATATGGTGAAGATTGTGATAGCCGATAAGGCAGCCATCAGGGAACAGACAATCCGGGCAGTTGAAAGGGGAATTGCCCAGAAGGAGGACAAGATAATTTATGTGGATAGCCTTGAGGCTGCACGGCGGCTCCTGACGCCCCAACGGCTCAGGATGCTGGGCATAATCAAAAGGGAAAAGCCAGCCTCCCTTTACGCGCTTGCAAAGATCATGGGCAAGGACTTCAGGGCGATTTACCGCGACGTTGGCATCCTAAGCGGAGTGGGGCTCATCCAGAAAGAGGATTATCTCGAAGGCAAACGGGAAAAGACCAGGGTGGGCGTCCGGGCAAAGGAAATCCGTCTTTCAGTCTCAATCTGAGGCTGGAAAATCCGTCGGGGGTTTGGGCAGTATCAAAGAACCGGGGAACGGCGGCGCGCGCGCCATCCGTTCGCCTTTTTATGCTTGCATGCTGATTTCATGGCAGGAGACTGTGTAGGGTGATAACATGGTGGACATGAAACTTCTAGCGAGGCTTACGGAATCGTTCGGCGTCCCAGGCTACGAGCACGAGATTGCGGGCATCATGATGGAGGAATTCAGGAAAGCCGGCTACAAGGCGGAAATTGACAGCTTCGGCAATGTCATCGCGCGCACGAATGCCACGAAAAAAAAGCCCCTGATGCTCGGCGCGCACATGGACGAGATAGGCATGCTGGTCAAGTACATAAATGAAAAGGGCTTCATCCGCTTCGTCAAGGTCGGCGGGATTGACAACCGCGCGCTTGTGAACCAGCGGGTGGTGCTGGAAACCGACAAGGGCAGGATATACGGCGTGATTGGCAACAAGCCGCCCCACATGCAGAAGCCCGAGGACATGAAAGTCGCTATCGACAACAAGGCGCTTTTCATCGACATCGGCGCAAAGAACAGGAAGGATGCTGAGAAGATGGGCGTGAAGATAGGCGACCCCATATGCTTTGACATCTCCACCAAGGTGCTCAACGGCAAGCTTGTCACGGGGAAGGCGCTTGACAACCGCGTGGGGTGCTACATACTCCTGGAGCTTGCAAAGAGGCTGAAGAACAGGAACGTGGTGCTGGTGGGGACCACCCAGGAGGAGGTTTCCACTTTCGGCAAGGGCGCCATGATTGCCGCATATAACCTGGAGCCGTCCGCGTTCATCGCAGTGGACACTTCGATTGCCGGCGACCACCCTGAGATGACCGAGGACGAGTCGCTGATACATCTTGGCAAGGGGCCTGCGCTTTGCCTTGTGGAGGCTGGCGGAAGGGGGAACTTTGCTGATGCGAAGCTCAAGAAGGCGTCGATTGATGTCGCGAAGAAGAACAAGATACCGTTCCAGATAGAGGTAATAGAGGGCGGCGCCACTGATGCCGCTTCAGTCTATGGCGAGAGAGGCGGCATCCCGTCCATTGCCATCTGCGTCCCGACCCGCTACATCCACTCCAACGTGGCGGTGTGCGCGCTTGACGACATAGACAAGACGACAAAATATCTTGTGAAGTTTGTGGAAGCGATTGCCTAGTCTGTAAAATGTCACGATGAAGGGCGTAATATCGTTTTTGGTTGCGTCCGTTTTCCTTCTTGTTCTCGTTTCGTCAGCAGTAAAAATATCGCAGCGCGCGCCGGATTTTTCCTATCAGCCCCTTGTTGCCATGCATCTGCAGGAACAGGCGGCAACCGCGGCGTTCTCGGATGCATTGGCGGATGCCGCGGGCAAGGCGCAGCTTGCCTCGCAGGCAAGCGGCGCAGATGCGCCTGCTTCGGTGAGAGCGGCCGTTTACCTTGCCGCGCTAGGCTTTGAGGCGCAGATGAAAGAAGCGGGGTATGCCGTGGCTTTTTGGTGCGGGCGCCCATCGGAGGCTGCACTGCAGGATGCCTCTTCCGGCATGATGGCAAGGGGAGAAGCAGTGCTGCCCGAGGGCAGTCTTCCGCTTTCCAATCCTGCCTGCGCTGAAGCATTCGATGTCAACCTTCTTAGGAAAAAGGTGCGTGCAAAGGATGCTGGCTTTTCCCTTTATTCGGAAGGGGCGGGAATCGGGCATGCCTTGCTGCTGCCCGACGGGTTTGAAGGTGGAATTGATGGCTAGCTTGCGCATTGGAAGGAGAGGGCAGTCTTCGCTTGAGGCGCTTCTTGCCCTTGCCGCATTCCTGTGCGCGCTCGCGGTGCTTGCCCATGCCGCAAAGGCGCAAGCAGATGCATTTGCCGCTTCCGTGGAAAATGCGGATGGCAGGGTGGCGCTTGCGCGCGAAGCTTTCTACATCGACACAACCGCAAGCCTGATGCCGGATGCCTTGCTTCGGAAGAATTTGACAGGCGTGCCCGTTTTGGAGGGAAAATGGCTTGCCTCGCGGCAAAGCGGGGCAATCCGCGAGCCGCTTTTCCATGAAATATCGGCTGATGCCGAAGGGAGATATTATGCGCAAAGCGAATAGGCATCAAATCACGCGCGCGTTCTGGTCCATTGACGCGGCATTCGCGCTCGTGCTGGCGGTTGCCATGTTTGCGATGTTTTCAGCCATGCTTTACGCGGAAGGGATGGTTGCATCAAGGGACGCTGATGAAACATCCGGCGTTCTTCTTTCCGCGCGCTTTTCATCTTATGCGCTTGTGCAGGCGGAGGGCGGCAAGGAAGTTGATTTGCAAGCCGTCCTTGAAAGGACAGGCAGGAAATATGCCAGCCTGCGCTTATCCGGTTCTGATGGGGAGAGTTCATTTGCATATGCAGGGGAAAAAGCCGGCGCGATTTACTGCACGCAGAGGCTGTATGCGCGTGGCGGCAATATGGTAAAGCTGGAGGCGTGCGTTGGATGATTGGGAATGAAGCCTGCGCAATGGAAAGCAAAGCCTGCCGGGCGTGCAGGAGCGGGAAGCGCCTTGCGTTCCTTTTCAGCCTTGAGGCTGCCTTTTCGCTCACTTTGGTCATAGTTGCTGCCGCTTGTTTGCTTGCATTTGCCCCCCAGAAGGAAAGTGCGGGGGAATTCCTTGCCTGTTCGGATGCCGCAGGCGCGCTGTCGGAATTGCGGGCATTTTCAACGCAGGAAAAGCTGGATGCTGCTGTGAATGATGCGGGGAAGCTGCTGGGTGCGTGCGTGGGCGCGGAGGGCGCGGGCGTGCGCGCGTCGTCATGCAAAGCAGGCGCGGGCAGCGCGGGCGAAAAATACTCTTTTTCATTCCCGGCCTGGAAAGACGGGCGCGTGGAAAGCGCGCGAGTCTGGTGCTACGGGATGGATTGACGGCGGATGTGGAGTTCAGCCAGGGTTGCGAGGCCGCCAAAAGGCAGGGGGATGTGCTTTTTTATGCTTTCCATCGAAAGGGTGTCAGGGTGGTCAAGTGAAGTTTTTCCCGATATTCGCGCTTTTGGCGCTTTTTGCCGCGCAGGCATTCGCCTATGACGTTGTGATAAAGGTAACCGTGTCGCAGGGCACCCTTGCCGTGGGCACAGGCATCACCATCATCAAGGATGGCACGCCCCTTTACAGCGCAAAGGCGGACGGGAATGGCGGGGCTTCCTTCAAGCTTGACGCTGGCAGCTATTTCGTATATCTTGACAGGGGCGGCTATTCAAGGCACATCAACTTGCTGGAGGTCAGCAAAAGCGACAATATCACATACACCATGCGCCAGCTTATCTCATATGCAAGCGCGTATGGGCAGGTGACAGGCCCAACGGACTTCAGCAATGCGTCAGTGGCAGCGTATGCCAATGGCAATATAGCAAAGCGCATCGCGCCCAACAGGGACGGATATTACCTGATGTCGTATATGCCTGAAGGGGATTATGAGATGGTTTTCAACGCGCAGGGCTTTGTGGAAAAGAGCGTGCCTGCCACGCTGCTGCAGTCGCAGTTTTCAGAGGTGAATGCGAAACTTGGCAAAGTGCCTGTTCTTCCGATGGCCCAGCCTGCGATTACGGTGCCATCGGCAGTGCAGAGGCAGTCCGTGATATGGATACTGCTCGTGCAGGGCAGCCTGCCCCTTTCAGGGCAGGTTGTGGATGTGAAAACGCCGTCTGGAAGCGTGGAAGCCATCACAGGCGCGGATGGGAAGGCGTATGTGAATGCCGCTGCATTGGGGGAGTATGTTTTCACCTATGGCAACCTCACGGCAAAAACCATGGTGGAGGAGAAGCAAGGCGTGCCAGTGCAGCAGCCCAATGCGACCGAGCCGGCCGCTGAGCCCGCAGCGGCGCAGCCGCAAAAGCCGGCAGACACCGGGCTTATGGCAGGATTGGCAATGATTGCCATGGCTGGCGTGATTGTGGCGCTTGGAATCGCCCTTTTCGTGGCGAGCAAAATAAGCGGGAAATCCAAGCCAAAAACCGATGCAAAAGCGCATGGACGGGAAGAGCCTGATGTGCGGGAACGCGGATCTGCCCATAAGCACGCACACGCTCACCAGCACAAGAAGTGAAAGGATGCCATTCACCCCAGAGAAGTTCATCCAGGGCGCGGTTTCCTCGATAAAGGGCACAGTAGGGGGCGAGCGCGCGATAATCGCGGTGTCGGGAGGGGTGGATTCGTCGGTTGCCGCCGCGCTTGCAAGCCGCGCGCTCGGAAAGAGCATATATTGCGTGTTTGTGGACACCGGGCTCATGAGGAAGGACGAGGGAAAACTGGTAAAAGCGATGCTCTCCCGCGCAGGCGTGGAGCTCCATGTCGTGGATGCAAGCGCTGATTTTTTCATTGCCTTGAAAGGCGTGGGCGACCCTGAGAGGAAAAGGAAGATAATCGGCGAGAGGTTCATACGTGTCTTCGAGGCAGAGGCAAAAAAGCGGAAAGCAGCGTATTTGGTGCAGGGCACCATCGCGCCGGACTGGATTGAAAGCGGCGGGGGAAGCAGGGAGACCATAAAATCGCACCACAATGTGGGCGGCTTGCCGAAGAAGCTGGGCATGAAGCTTTGCGAGCCCTTGCGGGACCTGTACAAGCACGAGGTCAGGATCACTGCGCGCGCGCTTGGCCTGCCCCCTGAAATGTCAGAGAGGCAGCCATTCCCCGGCCCGGGGCTTGCTGTTAGGATTGTGGGGGAGATAACGCCTGAAAAGGCGAGGATAGTGCGGGAAGCGTGTGCCATCGTGGAGGAAGAGCTCGAGCGCGCAGCGGATGATGGGAAAATCGAGCTGCCGTGGCAGTACTTTGCCGCGCTCCTTCCCTCAAAAACAGTGGGGGTGCGGGGCGACGAGCGCTCCTACCAATATACAGTGGTTGTGCGCGCGGTGCGCTCGCTGGACGGCATGACCGCGAATTTCTCGCATATCCCCCCGGACGTGCTGCAGAAGATATCCACGCGCATAACAAACGAGATACGCGAGGCGGGCAGGGTACTATATGACATCACGAACAAGCCGCCTGCAACCGTGGAGCTTGAGTAGCAGATAATTACAGGTGAGAGAATGGCGATTCTTATTGTTGACATGGGCAGCCAGTACACCCACGTCATCTGGCGCACCTGCCGCGACTTGGGGCGCGAGGGAAAGATGGTGCCAAAAACAGTGGCGCGCGCTGAGCTGGATGCTGCAGATGCGGTCATTCTTTCAGGCGGCCCGTCTTCGGTGACAAAGGACAATTTCCACTCCCTGCCGGATTTCATCCGCGCATCAAAAAAGCCCATCCTCGGAATCTGCCTCGGGCACCAGCTGCTCGCGCATACGCTGGGCGGCGTTGTGGTGAAGGGGAAGAACGCGGAATACGGCATCTCGAAGATTGAGGTGGATGCACCGGGTGTGCTTCTGCAGGGCGTCCCCTCCCCTTTCAACGCGTGGGTATCTCATTTTGACGAAGTGAAGAAAATGCCTGATGGCTTTGTTTCGCTTGCGCACTCAGACACGTGCGCGCACGAGGCGATGGAAATGCCTGCGCGCAAGCTCTTTTCAGTGCAGTTCCATCCGGAAGTGTGGCATACCGAGAACGGCGAGAAAATACTGGAGAATTTCCTGAAGCAGGTTTAATTGTTGCTTTTTTTGTCATTTGTAGACACTGTTTAAATATCCTTGCACCCACAGACAAAGCTCGTGGTTCGGCATGACACTGTCAAATTCATTCAGGAATATGCCTAATGGGCGCGAAAGAGGCAAGCCTGAATACTGCAAATATGGAGTTTTCTCTGTTTTTGGCAAAAAATATCTGATAAAGTTCATGGGCTGGGAAACCAATGGCTTCCCAATAGCTAAGGCTTATGATGTGATTGGAAAGCGCCCGCGCTGGGGCACTACCTTGAGGAAGGGAGAAAAATTCGCAAGCGATGCCATGGAAAGGGTGGTAAGGTCAGACCTTGCAGCTGCCAAAGCACTGATAAGGGCGATTGACAAAGCGACAGGCAATGGCGACAAAACAGATTCCCTTCCCGGCGGCAGGCTTATTTACACCCCCATTGGCATGGGTTTTGGCGCAGAAGCGTTCAAGGAGCAGATAATCAAATATTTTGTATTGGATGATTTACTTGGCTACGCACAGGACGAGCTTCAATTCCTGGGTAAGCTGGGCCATCATAAATACCCCCGCTATCCATATTTTGCTGACTTCAAGGCGAGCCCCGAGAGCATCTGCAGAAACTAACTGGGCAAACACCGCTTCTTTGTCTCTTGAATCGCCAGCGCAGCCGCGCCGCCGGCAAGCGCGGTTGCAAGCTGGAAAATGCCCATTGCCGCGAGGAAAGAGGCGGGCACCATGCTAAATGAGAGAAGCGCGAGGGCTGAGAGGAACAGGAATGCTGCCTTTGCCGTTGCTCCGATGCCAAGCGCAGCCACGCGGTTCTGCCTTTTGTCGAGCACGAAATGCTTTATGCCAAGCACAAGCACGGCATTGCCCAGCCAGATGAAGGGAATCATGTATAGAAGCGCGCTTGAGGCAACTCCGAAGACAAGGCCTGCAAGATAGGCGCCTATTGAGGGAAGGATGATGACGGGCAGAAGCCGCGCGCCGCGGAGATTGAGCGCGGCAAGCACGAGCGCGCAATTCACGACCGAGCCCACAAGGAGCTGCTCGTGCCCGAGGAGGAATGGAAGGGAGAAGGCGATGATTGAGTAAACCGCCATTTCCACATATTCCTGCACGCGCGTCAGGGAGTATTCTTGCCTGAAAAGGGAATCCGAGACATGGGAATATTCAAACTGCATTGCACCGCCTCGTCAATTGTACAGGGGCGATAAATATAAACTGTACGAGCGGATTATGCGCTGATGGCAAATGAAAACGGGAAGAAGGACGCCCGCCCGCTCCTGAATATACTTCACGAGGTGCAGGAGCAGCACGGCTACATCTCCGAGCACATGCTCAAGCAGATTGCGGTGGAGCAGGGCATCCCGATTGCGCGGCTGTACGGGGTGGTGAAATTCTACACCATGTTCCACACCGAGCCGCAGGGGAAGTACATGATTGAGATTTGCGGCTCGCCTTCATGCGTGCTCAACAACGGCATGAGGCTGGAAAAATTCCTGGAGAATGAAATCGGCGCAGGGATTGGCGAGACCTCCAAGGACGGCATGTTTTCCCTTTACAAAGTTTCCTGCATCGGGTGCTGCGACGAAGCGCCCGCCATGCTGATAAACGGCGAGCCGCACACCAAGATGACAGTGGAGAGGCTGAGGCTTGTTTTGGCAAAGCTTCGCGAGGCAGAGGCAAAAAAGGCGGATGAAGGTAAAAAGAAGTGAATGCATGCAGATACTACGCCAGACAAACCTTGAGGCGCTTGAAAAGGCGCGCGCCCTGGGGCCAGAGGGCGTGATTGCCCTGCTTGGGAAGCGCGGGCTTGAGGGCAGGGGCGGCGCGGCATACCCCACTGCAAAGAAGTGGAAGGCGTGCAGGGACACGCCATCGGACGAGCGGTTCGTGGTGTGCAACGCGGACGAGGGCGAGCCAGGCACGTTCAAGGACAAGCTCATAATCAGGCACAACGCCGAAACGCTGGTGGAAGGGATACTGGTTGCCGCTTACGCGGTGGGCGCGAAGCGGTGCTTCATCTACCTGAGGGGCGAATACGATTACCTCCGCCCGCGCCTGCAGGAGCAGATTGATGATGTGCTGGCGCGCGCAAAGATGGAAGGCGTGACAATCGAGATTGTGAGGGGCGCAGGCGCATATATCTGCGGCGAGGCGACCGCGCTTCTGCAGTCCATCATGGGATTTAGGGGCAATGCGATGGCAAAACCCCCCAACCCCACCACGCAGGGGCTTTGGGGGAAGCCCACTGTCATAAACAATGTGGAGACGCTCGCGTGCGCCGCGCAGGCGGTGCTTTTCGACGACTGGGACCCGACGCTTAGGCTGTTCTCGATTTCAGGCAATGTCAAGAACCCGGGCGTGTACGAGTTCCCGCTTGGCGTGAAGATGTCCACAATAATAGATGTCGCGCGCCCCGAGAAGAAGCTCAAGGCGATGTCTTTCGGCTGCTTTGGCGGGATAATGCCCGTGGATGAGAACATGCTGGTGACCCCTGAGACCATCTGCATGGAGAAGTGCCAGCACGGCGCATACAGCATAATTTTCATCGACGAGACGAACAATGTGGTGGACGTGGCGTACTCCATCGCGAAATTCTACACATACGAGTCCTGCGGCAAGTGCACGCCATGCAGGGAAGGGACCATACGCATGCTGAACCTGCTCAAGAAAGTGCGCACGGGCAAGGCGGTTAGGAAGGACCTGGAGCTGCTGCGCGAACTTGCCACCCACGTGCAGGACACCGCGCTTTGCGGGCTTGGGCAGACGTGCGGCAATCACATATTGACCAGCCTTGAGCATTTTCCGAAGGATTACGAAGCTTATATGAAAAAGTAGATGGCGAAGGGAAAAATGAAAATAAAGCAGAATGGCAACTGGAAAAAGCGTGATTAGGGGCACCAAATGAAAATAAAACTGAACAACAGCGAGGTGGAGGCGGCGGAGGGCAAGTCGCTCCTTGACATCTGCCGCGAGAACGGCATCAACGTGCCTACGCTTTGCTACCATGCCAGCATGACCCCAGAGGCGCGCTGCCGCGTCTGCCTAGTGGAGATGGACGGGAAGCTCGTCACCTCGTGCTCCACAAGGCCGCGCGAGGGCGCCAAAATCACCACCAATTCCGAGAGGGTGATGAAGGCGAGAAGGCTGAACATGGAGCTCATGGTGCCCGAGCCAACGTGTCGGCGCGAGGACGATTACGAGGTGTGCCAGACCTACAAGGAAGTGGGAATGGGCAATGCGCGCTTCCTGCAGATAAAGGATTACAAGCCCGACCTTGGCGCCGCGGTGATACGCGACAACAACAAGTGCATAAACTGCGGCAGGTGCGTCAAGGTGTGCGCGGACATACAGGGGGTTTACGCCATAGACTTTGCGAGCCGCGCGCACAACGAGCATGTCACGCCGTATTGGGAAAACAATTTGGCTGATGTCGCATGCATCAGGTGCGGCCAGTGCATACTGAACTGCCCGGTCGGCGCGATATCCGAGCGCTCGCATGTTGAAGAGGTGGTAGCTGCCCTTGACGACAAGGACAGGCATGTGGTGGTGCAGATAGCGCCTTCGATTCGGGCGGCATTGGGCGAGCTTTTCGGAATGCCCGCAGGCACGCTGGTGACAGGCAAGACTGTCGCTGCACTCCGCAGGTGCGGCTTTGCCAAGGTGTTCGACGTTGATTTGGGCGCGGACATGACCATCATGGAGGAGGCGAGCGAGCTTCTGCGGCGCGTGGAGAACAATGGCACGCTGCCCATGATAACCACCTGCTGCCCGGGCTGGATACTGATGATGGAGTTCTTCTACCACGGCCTGATAGCAAACATGTCCACCTGCAAGTCTCCCCATGAGATGCTCGGGATGCTTGTCAAGACGTATTATGCAAAGAAAGCCGGCATAAACCCGAAAAAAATCACGGTCGTGTCCATCATGCCATGCACTGCGAAGAAATTCGAGTCCACGCGCCCTGAGCTTGAGAGCGGGGTGGACTATGTGCTTACCACGCGCGAGCTTGGCAGGCTAATCAAGATGAGGAAAATCGACTTTGCAGCTCTTCCCGACGAGGAGTTCGACCCTGCGCTTGGCATCTCGACCGGCGCGGGAGTGATATTCGGCGCAACAGGAGGGGTGATGGAGGCCGCGCTTCGGACCGCGCACTTCCTTGCGACTGGGAAGGAGCTTGAGAAAATCGAGGTTGATGAGGTCAGGGGGATGGCTGGGGTCAAGGAAGGGAGCATTGTGCTCAACGGGAAGGAAATACGCTTCGCCTGCGCGCACGGCGGGGCGAACGCGCGCAAGCTCATGGAGCAGAAGGGCAAGTACCACTTCATCGAGATAATGGCATGCCCGGGCGGGTGCATAGGCGGAGGGGGGCAGCCCATTTACCGCGACCCGGAAGTGCTGCGCAAGAGGACGGAGGCGCTATATTCCGCCGACCGTGCAAGCAAATTGCGCCGCTCGCACGAGAACCCGGTGGTGAAGCAGATTTACAAGGAAATGCTGGGCGCGCCGCTTTCCGACGAGGCAGAGAGGCTGCTGCACACGCATTATGTCAAGAGGGACAGGTTTTAGTTTTCCATCTTTTACAACTCTATTTATAAACCTTTTTCAGCACCATAAATGCGGTGTGGGAATGGCTATTCACAGCATTGGAAAAAAGATGGCGCGCGCGTGCCCCGGCATCTACATTGCAGGGGCGAAGATAGGCACGCGCGTTTACTGGATGAGGAGGTTCATCGGCCTGGATTATGAGAAAACAGGTAAGAAGGTCGCGCTCCTGTATGTGAAATACGGGAACATCGCCCTTGAGAAATCGCCTGGAATGTCCGAGATTGCATACCATCGCGCAGCAAAATTTGCGCCAAAGTGGAAGGCACTGATAAAGAAAAGGGCAGGGGCTGTTTTTGAAAAGTGCGAACTGCTCGCCTGAAACCGCTGCTAAGGCGGCATCCTGTAAACCTGCAGGTGCGGCACGCCGCCGATGTTTTTCGCGTGCGAGACTGATAATCCTGCTTTCTTTGCCGCCAGCAACGCCCGCTTGCCCACGATGTTGGCGTTCTGCGCGCTTTTCAGCGCCTCGACCGCCTCCTTTTCCTCCACTTTTTTCCCAAGGTAGAACGGGGCGTATGCGGAAAGGTCCAGCCTGGCCTTGCCGCTCGCCAGCACCTTGCCGATAAGCTCGATGTCGCAAAGCGCGACAATCTCCCCGTCAGGCGAGGCATGGGTCTTGAGGTACATGGAGGAAAGTCGGAGGCAAGACTAATAAAAGATGGGGCGGCGCGCAGAAGAGGGCGGGGCAGTGGCGGCAGCCAGAAAAAATATTGGCACGGAATGCGGAAGAAGGGCGACACGGGCAGCATGCTAATAAAATATTGGCATTGAAAATGGGGCATGGAAAAATCCGCGCGCGCGTTCGCTTTCCTTGTGCTGGCAGCCTTCCTGCTTTTCCCGGGATGCGCGCAAAGCAGCGCGGCGCCTGCCCAGAACGCAAGCGGCGGCGCCAAATTCATGCTGCCTGCTTCGGATGTTTCGTATTATGCGCGCTATGCCGTGGAGGAAGGCGGCCCGATGACAAAGGAGGTGTGGCGCGCGCCGGATGGGATGAGAATCGACCTGTCGGCGCAGGGGACGCGCGCGCTTTCCTTTTTTTTCGTGGATTCGCACGCCTATTCATGCTCCTATGCATCATCCTCGCCGGCATGCTATGATGTGAGCGGCGTTCTTTCGCAGGGGGATGCCAATAAGCTGGTGCCGTCTGCCAATGACGTGGCAGGCGCCACGCAGGTGGAAAGCGTGAAAATAGGCAGCACAACCGGCAGCTGCTACGAGGTTCCTGCTGGCTCCCTGGGCGTGCGCAAGCTCTGCTTTGCCCAGCAGGGCGTGGTGGCGTATGATTCGTACAATGTGAGCAAGACGCTGATGCACACGGAATACTTGACAGACATTGAATATTATGAAGCCGGCAAGGGGCCGCCTGCAAGCGTGTTCGCGCTTCCCGCCCAGCCGTCCGTTGCGCCGGGCGCGCCAGAGCCTCCGGCGCAGGGGCTTGAAGAATAATAATGCGCATCCCGCCTGCGGAATGCATCGGCGATTTTTGCACAGCTGGAGGAAATAGGAAGTGGGCCCGCGAGGAATCCGCTGGAGCTGCGGCTCCACCGTCCCCCCAACTCCTGCGGAGTTGGCGGTCGAACCCCGAATCTTCGCTGGAGGAATGAGGATGGGCCCGCGAGGAATCCGCTGGAGCTGCGGCTCCACCGTCCCCCCAACTCCTGCGGAGTTGGCGATCGAACCCCGAATCTTCGCTGGAGGAATGAGGATGGGCCCGCGAGGAATCGAACCCCGAATCTTCGCTGTGTAAGAGCGACGTCTTAACCATTGTCGGCTTGCCGGCAAGTTCTTGCCTGCAGGCAAGAGCATTCGACTACGGGCCCGGCAGATGTATTCTGTTGAGTTAAGATTAAAATCTGTCGTAAGAGCGACGGCTCCTTCAGCGCGCTGCGCTGGAGGGACGACCGCCGCAGGCGGGCGGATAACCATTCGACTACGGGCCCGCGCAAAACAATTGCGTGGAACTTCTATCTTCTGTGCATGAGCGGCGTCTTAACCATTGTCGAATCCCATTGCAATTTTCCGTCAACGCTTTTGCGAGCGTACCCATCTGGAGCGAGCAAAAGGGTTGTTCGACTACGGATTCGGACCGGCTGTTTTACCTTCGGCGCCAAAAGCCTTAAATACCGCGCGTGAGAATTGCCCGTAGGTGATTAACTATGGCGTATGAATACCTGATGAGTCAGCTCCAAGCGAGCTCGGCAAACTTCGTGGGAAGCCTCCTTAACGGGGTGTTTGCCTTTTGTATCTTGGTTATAGTCATGCTTATCGGCATCTGGGTGGCGAATCTTCTCGGGCAAGTGCTCAAGGAGTTCTTCCGCAGGGTGAAGCTCGAGAAGTTCCTGGAAAGCCACGGCGTGCATGACGCGTTTTTGGGATTCACGCTTTCCGGCATCGCGATAATAATGCTCAAGCTGTACATCGTGGTGGCATTCCTGGGCATTGCGGCAGACATGATCCAGATGCCCATGCTATTCATGCTTGCAGCGCAGGCAATCGGCTACCTCCCGTCGCTTGCGCAGGGATTGGTGATACTGCTTGTGGCGCTGATGGCCGCGGACTACCTCACGGACAGGATAAAGGAGAGCAAGAAGCTTCCGTTTGCCAACGGCATCGGGATCATCGTGACGCTCTTCATCGCCTACAACGCGCTTGTGATTGCGATGCCCCTCCTGCTCCCCGCAGCCGACCCGTCCTTGCTGGTCTGGTCGTTCCTGGTGCTGCTTTCGGCATTTGCGATTGCATTGGGCTTTGGCGCCGCGATTGCAATCGGGCTTGGCATGAAGGACACTGTTGCGGAAATCGCAAAGAAGAACCGGGACAAGTTTTCCAGGCTGCTTTAAGCGCGCCTGTTTTCCTGGTGAGTGGCGCGGGGGAATTTCACCCCCGCGCTCTCTCAGAACTGGACATGAACCTTTCAGCTCATCCAGCTCCCATCATGCAACTGATGGTTTGATGCCAAGCATTTGCCAATGGGCAGACAGGTTGGGCTCTTCTTTTGCTTTTTGCCCAAGCCAGTTTCTTGCTTTTCTGTATCCGTGCAGTTTTTTGTATTTTGTTTTTACCCATCGGATGAGTGTGTAATTGAAGCGATTGAAAACAGGGTAAAGGGCAGACTTGTAGAACGCACCATAGTAGTTTATCCACCCTCGTAGAATTGGATTCATTGCCTTTGCTATGTCAGCCAATTCTATGTCACTGCGGTGATGGACATGCCAGCCCCTCATTTTCAAGCTGATTGCCTTTCTGGCTTTATTGCTTATTGCGGGGCTAAAACTGGTGAAAAATTTTCCCAATTTGTTCTTTGCTTGGCGTGCTCTGAATGTGTATCCAAGAAAGTCAAATTTTTCTTCAGGATAATTTTTACCCCTGTTTTCATCCCTGCAGTAAACAATTTTTGTCTTTTCGGGATTTAGCTCTAGCTTGAATTTAGCTAGCCTTTCCTGAATAGAGCTTTCGACAAACCATGCTTGTTTCTCAGTCTTGCAATGCACGATTGCATCGTCAGCATATCTTTCAAATGGCGTTGTGGAAAACTCTTTTTCCATCCAGCTGTCGAATACCTCGTGCATGAAAATGTTTGCAAGAAGAGGGCTGATAACGCCGCCTTGCGGTGTTCCCTTGGTTCGGTCTACTAGAGTTCCGTCTGCTGTTTGCGATGGCGCTTTTAGCCATCTTTCAACATACAGGAGAATCCATCTGGAGCCGGTATATCGCCTTACAAATTGCATAACCAAATCATGGTCTAGGTTGTCAAAGAATCCTTTGATGTCCAAGTCTATGACCCAGTCGTAATCCCAACATCGTCTTCGTGCTGTCTTTATTGCGTCAATTGCAGACTTGTTTGGTCTATACCCATAGGAATCAGGATGGAAATGCGGTTCCACCGATGGTTCCAAATAGATTTTGACCACAGTTTGTGCAATTCTGTCAGCAACTGTTGGGATGCCAAGCAATCTTTCGCCGCCATTGCTCTTTGGTATTGACACTGTGCGCACTGGCGGGGGAAAATATGTTCCTGACGACATCCTGTTCCAAATTTTATAGAGGTTGTCCTCTAGACTCGTTTCAAACTCTTTCATTGTTTGTGAGTCTACCCCTGCTGCTCCCTTATTCCGCTTTACCTGTTCGTATGCTTCAAAAACCACCTGTTCGGATATATTGTATGATTTCATAGGCATCTATCTCTCAGTTTTGCTTTGGTCGTTGTTTCCTCCCTCTTTGCTTTCATCCGGCACTCGAATCCAGATTCGCAAGAGGTTGTCCAGCAAACAAAGCTGTATGATGCAATCTCTTCGCTCCTTCTGCTTTCGCAGTTTTCATCACTACTACAGACTGCTCCGCCTCTTTGCTTCTCATCGGTACTTTCATCCTTGTGGGAGCTCCACTTGGATTTTTCCCTTGAAGCAATAGATTCCCAAGTTCCATGCAAGAGCCAATAGACAAGGAAGATGCCACCTACATACCGGATGCCGTCTGAGCAGCACGCAGATTTTCTCTCAGACTTATCCCAAGATAAAAAAGAGACCTTGGTTTTGACATCGTTGAGAAATATCTCGATACTTCAACAGTGGTTCAGGTTTATTCATCTTTTTGTCAACATCTGATGCAGTCAAGCTGCACCTTTTCCTTAATGCTAACCACCATGACTTTTGGTCACAGCAGCTTAAGGTGATTTAGAGCCTGCGTCTGCACACCGGCTCTGAGAGACCTGCTCTCATCTCTTGCACAACATTGCGCTTCAGGTGGAAGCGCATTCATGGCGCACCTTTTTTTTTATTTCTCCAAAAGCCAGCTTTGCCTAGAACTCGATGCTGTCGCCTGTACGCACCGCCCCGCGCCTAAGGACTTCCATGCGGATAAGGTCGATGACCGTGCTGCCCATTGCATATTTGCATCTGCCGCCGTCGATGGCAAGGTCGCAGCCATCGAGGATTCCGCGCGCCACGCCAGAGAGCTCCGATGCGTCCTTCCCCCCTGACAAATTCGCGCTCGAAGAGACGATTGGCACGCCTGCGGACTTGCTCACCGCGCGCATGAATGCGTGCTCCGGCACGCGCACGCCGGCTTCCAGGGTTTCCGAGATAGGCAGGGGGTGCTTAAGGGGCAGGATGAATGTGTAGGGGCCGGGGAGGAGCTTGTGCAGGATTTTTTCCTGTTCCGAAGATACGCGGCAGAATCGCAAGAGCATGGGAAAATCGGAAACAATGATGGAGAAGGGCTTTGCCGGGTCGCGGCACTTGAGCGCGCGCAGCCTCTTCACCGCTGATGGGTTGGTGGCGTCGCAGCCCAAGCCATAGAGAGTGTCTGTGGGATAGGCCACTATGCCGCCTGCTTTTATGGCTGCAAGAGCCGCCTCAAAGGCGGTGTCGTGATCAGAGAGGGGAATCGTGAGTGCCATAAAATCCGTCAAATTTTCCTCTTCCCTGCCTCGCGAATGGCGCGCACGAACTCGGAGACTTTTTTCCTCGTGTCCCCGCCCTTTTCAAGCGCGGTGCCCACCTGCACCGCCCCTGCGCCGGCGGCGATGACCGCTGCCGCCTGCTCGGGCGTGCGTATGCCGCCTGCCGCGATGTACGGCACTGAGATTGCGCGCGAAACAGCGGTGACCATAACAAGTGGCATGTGCCCGTCTTTCGGGTTGGAGCCGCAGTCCGTGAGCACCAGGCGGCTCCCCGACATTTCCGCTGACATGGCGAGCGCGGCTGCGATTTGCGGCCTGTCGCGGGGCACAAGGTTCACGTCGCCCACGAACCCGACCGTACCGCCAGGTGCAATCACTATGTAGCCGACGGGAAGCGCCTCAAGCCCCATTTTCCTCACGCTTGGCGCGGCAAGCATCTGCGCCTGGGAAATCCAGTAGGGGTTGCGGCTGTTGAGAAGCGACATGAAATAGACGGCATCCGCGTATTTTGTCACTGTTGAGATGTTGCCCGGGAAAAGCGCCACAGGCACGCTTGCCTTTTCCTTTATGCTTTTGGTGACGTTGTCCAGAAGCTCGCCCTGCGCGCCCATGCTGCCGCCGATGAGGATGATGTCCGCCCCGCCGTCGCAGGCGGCAGTGCCCGCGGCTATCGCCTCTGCCGGCGACTTGTAGTCCACGGGGTCGATGAGCGCAAAGAGCAGCCCGCCCTTTTTCGCAATCCCGTCCTTGATGTATGCTTCCACTTTGCCCATGGTATCAAGCCCCGCGCATGTTGGTTTGTTATCTTCAGCCGTCCCTGTTGCTTTTCTTCTTGTATTCCCCCGCCATCTGTTTGATGCCTGATGCCAATTTAACCTTTGCGGAAAACCCGAGCTCCCGGCGTGCGCGCTCTGCGCTGTAGGCGCGGTCAAGCGTGAGCTGGCGGATGTTTTCAGCGTCGAACGGAAGCGCGGGCTCCATGCCAAGCGATGAGAGGAGCCCCCCGATTGCCGAAGCCGACTGCACAAGGATGAGCGGGGAGCGGCGGGTGGGCGGTGGCACCCGAAGCGCTTTTGCAGCCATTCCCATCAGCTCTTCCTGCGTGGGTGCCTCTTCGCCGACTATGTTGTATTCGCGGCAGGAAATCAGGTGCGCGTCAAGCGCTGCAAGCACTGCGCGCACCGCGTCATCCGCATGCACAAGTGGCACCCTGTTTTGCCCGTCGCCAAATATCCTCATCCTGCCCCTTTCCAGGAAGCCAAACACGTCGAAATAGCCCTGCTCGAAGCCAGGCCCGTAAATCATGCCAAAGCGGAGAAGCGCGGTGGGGATCCCCCTCCTGTGCGCGCGCGCCTCCTCTTCCGCGGCAAGCTTGCTTTTCCCGTACGGGCTTTCCGTCCTCGGCTCGAATTCCTCGTCCACGATTTGCCCCTTGTATTCGCCGTATACGGAGACGGAGCTTGCCAATACGAGCTTGGAAAGCGTTTGGGGGCAGGAGGAGACGAGGTTGCGCGTTGCAGCTGCGTTGTGAAGCATAAGCTCGCGTACAGGATGGCCGCCCACCAATCCTGCGAGATGGATTGCCCTGTCCACGCCGGCAAATGCAGTGTATGGCAGCGGGTCGGATGCGAGGTCCCATGTGAACTTTTCCACATAGCGCGGCAGCTTGCGGTTGCTTCCCGGGCGCACGATTGCGCGTACGCGCTCCTTTCTTGCCAGAAGCGCTGCCAGCACATGGCTTCCAAGCCTGCCTGTTGCGCCGGTCAGGAGTATCTTGCGATGCGACGGCAGTTTTGCATGGCAAAACTGCGCCCATTCGAGCGGACAGCTCGAATCGGGAGCATCGCGAGAGACAGCCGTCGAAGACGCCTGGATTTTTCCCATAAGGGGGGGTTTTACCGAAAAGGTATAAATCCTTGCTATGGGAAGTTGCACCCATGCTTATTGTCTTCGAAGGCATAGATGGCTCTGGCAAGGGGGGGCAGATTCGGCGCCTTCTCTCCTTTTTCAGGCAGAACGGGATAAAGCACAGGCTGCACAAGTACCCGACGCGCAGGGCAAACGAGGCTTTCGCGCACCTTCGCGGCGAGAAAGACGTGGCGCCCGGGAGGCTGGCGGATATTTTTGCCGACGACATACTAGGCGAAAGGAAGAAAATCGAGCGCGAGATTGCATCAGGGGCAGTGGTGGTGTGCGACAGGTATCTGCATTCCACGCTGGCATACCAGGGAGTGGGCATGGGATTTGCGCGCCTTCGAAGGAAGTTGTCCGGCATTGATGCGCTTGCCCCTGACATTGTGATATTGCTTGATGTGCCTGCGCGATTGTCAGGGGAAAGGAAGCGGAAGCAGAAGACGCCGGACAGGTTTGAGAAGGACGGGATGTTCCTGGAAAAAGTGCGCGCAAACTACCTGCGCGAGGCGCGGGAGGGTTTTTTGGCGTATAAGTACGCGGTGGTGGATGCCAGCCGCGCAAAGGGCGAGGTATTCTCGGATGTCGTGCTGCACGTGGAGCCGCTTGTCGTGAAGAGGATGGGAAGATAACGGCGGCTTTTTCATTTGCGCTGGCTTTGCCGGCACGCGCCCCCTTCCAGCTCCTGTGACGAACCTCGGCCTGAAGGCCGCCCACTTTTTACCCGTGCACTTTTTCCTTCGGAAAAAGGCACCTCTTTCCGCATCGCGGAAAGCGGGAGGCAAAAAGGGGCGCATTTGCGCTTCGCGCAAATAGCGAGGCTTCTGGAACAGAAGGGGGAGCCACGCGCCTCGGTGCCCCTCCACTGCCTGAAGGCAAGTGGCTCCGGTCATCGAACCAGAGGCTCGATGGCGCACCGTTGCCCGAAGGGCAACGATTGCCGCACCGAGGTTCGTCAGTGGAAGCGCCCTGCATCATCGGTGCGCGGGCGGATTGTTTAAAAAATGATGTTATAGGAAGGTAATATGGGTGGAAAACAATGAATATGAACGTGGCAAAAACCAGGGTGGGGATGTCGCGGAGGTACGACCCTGGAAATAAGACACTATTCAAACACAGGTTAGGCCATAGGAAAAAAAAGCCTGGAAAACCTATCCATATATGGAATATCGCCCGAGTGGCAGGCGAGATTGCCATGGAAAGGAATGGCAGGGGAGAGGTTGTTTCTGAAAAGAAAGTGAACGCCATGTATGCCCTGTCTGACGATTTTTGGACTCTCATCAACTTGGGCAAAACGTGGGGCGAAATCTCATTTATAGGTGGAAAAACATATGGCATTGAGGTGCAAATGAAAGGCCTGAAAGTCAATGTTAAGATGAGCGAACGCGTGGTGCACGACATCTTTTACATAACCATCAACCAATCCGCCGACCCGCAGCACCGGTTCGAGGGCAAAAAGTTCCGTTTTATGTTCAGCCATTTTCCGCAGGACTCCAGGCTGCCGAAGGACACAAAACTGGCGGAAATCAAGGAAGCAATAATCGATGCCCTGAGAGTTGTGGCGCAAAAAGCCGGAAAGGCGGTTGACTTCGTGGAGCGCCAAGCCAAGGCGCACAGATGAATGGCGAACTGCAAGGCATGGCGCGCTAAACCCCTTTCTCGCACCTCAGGTCCGCGCGCAATTCGCAGCGCTCTGCAATTGTGCCATCCGTCCCGAAGCCGAAGAAGGTGAGGCGCAGGACATAGGTGTCCGGGTATGATGATGCGCCTCCGAAAATGCGGACTTTTTTTGATATTTTCTCGCCAGGCATGGCAATTCCGATTCTCAGCCTGCCGTGCGCGAGTGTTTTGTCGGGGGCAAGCGAGATTGCCTCGGGTATCACCAGGTCAGCTTCCACCCATAGAGGCGCGGCGCCCTCGTTTTTCACAGAGACTTCCATCTCGACCTCGCTGCGCACGTAGGATGGCATGCGGATGGGCGAAAAATGGGTGTTCGGATTGAGCATGCGTTTTATTCGCGGGCTGGGTTTTTAACTTTTGGCGCGGCAACGGGCTTTATGGGAATGCCTGAGAGCCAGCTCATACGCGGGGAATGCCTGGTGCGCGACCTGCAGTTCAACGAGGATGTCAAGCTGACAAGGAAGGCGCTTGTGAGGTGGCTTGCCCTGTCGCTTGGCCTGATATCGCAAAACGAGACGCGCGCTGGGCTGTTGGAGGTGCTTGAGGCGCTCCTTTACTTCCACTTCGCGAAAAAGCAGGGCGGGGCAGACCCCGACATCTATCAGATACTGGACAAAGTGAAGGAGATTAAAAAGAAGGAGCCCAACCCCAAGGCAGTGAGGTACCACCTGCTCCAGCTCAAGAAGCTCGGCATCATCGAGGCAAAAACGCGAAGGTACCGCTTTGTGCTGCCGCCAATGCAGGAAAACGACGACCTCGCTTCCGCGCTTTCATACGTCTACCATCAGAGAATGGATTCTTCCTTTGAGAAAATCAAGAAGGCGCTGTCGGTGCTGGAAAAAACTCTCTAGTTTTTTCCAGAATTTGAACGGAACGGCAGCGGAGTTCAAATGCAATGGAAAAAACGCTTTGAGTTTTTTCTAGAATTTGAGCCAGAGCTCAAATCGGATGGAAAAGACATTGTGGGTCTTTTTCAGTATTCGAGCTTGCTCGAATTTGATGGAAAAAACCCTGTAGGTTTTTTCCTGTATTTGAACGGAGCGGCAGCGGGGTTCAAATCAGATGGAAAAAACTCTCCAGCTTTTCCAACACCCCGGGGCGCTCAGCCACCGCTCAGCGCATCAAGGCCTTTTTTTATCCCTTCAGACAGTGCTTTTGTGAACTGCCTGACAGGGTAGAGGAGTCCTGTGTCAAGGCCAATCCCTCGGATTTGGCTTGCTGTGAAATCACTCGGAAACGCAGACGTGCCCACCTTCTTTATGCACCTATATTCTTTCAGCGTTTCGATGCTTTTTTTCAGGAAAACCAGGCGCATGGTTGCCAGTTGGTCGGGAGTCAGGTCTAAATCGTCAGCCCTTTGAACTCTGGGAAGTATGCTGGTGGTCGACGCTTCGTTGCCGTTGAGACTGAAGTCAACCCAGCCAATTATTGGATTATCAACAAAAGGTATTTGGCTTCGGGCTGGCTTTATTTTGGAAGGCATTTGGACCCTGCCAATCACAGCGCTGTCTTCCCGAATAGGCGGCTTCTCATTTTTTTTCAAGAGAAAAAAGCCAACCTCCGCGTGGTTGTCAGTTCTGTTGAATGTTGCCAATATGCGCGTGCCGGTTGCATTGATTTTTTTGCTAGTCATGCCAATCACCATTCCAAATGATGCTTCTCAGAAGATGTAAGGTGTTAGTAAATGTTTATAAATGAGATGTTATAAGGCGGGCTTCCCAATCTTGGGGAATTTGATTGCAGAAGCAAGGGAATGCAGCGCGCCCTGCTTCTGCGGCTCAAACTCGCCGTGCGAGTGCATTTCCTGCGCGTGGAGCATGCCGCCCACCTTTTTCACCGAGCCTGCGGCAAGCAGGCGCTGCAGCCCCTCCTCCCCGCGCGCAGGCGGGATGCCGTGAGCGCGCGAAAATAGGGCGGCGTCGAACCTGCCCCTGTGCGCGGAAAGCCAGTCCTGCACAAGCTCAAGCAAGGCGTCATCCGAGACGGTTTCCAGCTTTTTTATGCGGGATGCAAGCGCGGACACCTGGCGCTCAAGCTCGAGGCTGGCAAGCACGCTTTCCTCCGAGGAGCGCAGAAGCGCGCGGTTCTTTGAAAGGAGGGATGACATGTCTGTGTGCGCGTCGCGGCATTTTTTGGCAAGCGATTCGTAGGGCTCGCTTGCCACCTTCTCCGCCGAGGCAAGCGGGGGGAGGAGAAGCTTTGCAATCTCGGAGGCGCTTATTTGGATGGAAGGGAAAAGGGAAAGCACGCGAAGCAGCGTGGCAATGGCGTGCATATCCTCAAGCTCAGGCGCAGCGGCAGGGGATGGGGAGAATGAGATGGAAAGCTCTTTGCGCTGCAGCCTGATTTCAAGCCGGGAAATCGGCATGCCGTGCATTCCGCGCCTGCTTTTCCTGATTGTCACGCAGGATTTGGAGGTGGACACGCTGTCAAAGCCCAGCCCTGATAGCGCTGCGGTGTTGGGCGGGAATTTACCCGCAAAGGAAACGGGAACGGTGCGCTCGAAATTGGCGGGTTGCACAGTATCACCTCTTCTTCCTGGGCTTTGATGCCTGCCTTTCATTTTTTTCCCCTGAGAGGACGGCGATGGATTCGCCTTTGCCGGATGGCGCCAGGGCGGAAAGCATCTCGCGCTCCGATGCGCCAAGCTCGCGAAGGAGGGAGATTGCGGATGCGCGGCTGTACCCGAATTTCCCAAGAAGCGCCGCAAACTCGGATGCGCCAAGCGAGAAGCTATGCCGCTCGAATTCCGACAGCACGGCGCGCGCCTGCGCGTCCGTCAGCCCGAATGAGAGCAGCCTCGAGGAAAGCTCGCCCCGCTCGAATTCCAGTTCCATGCCGCCACCTCCTATATGAAGCGCCACCAGGAGCTCCTCGCCATCCACCCTGCGCAATATGAAGGTGCGCGGGCAGGAGACGGGCTTGGAGAATTCCAGGTGCACTAGCGCCTGCCCGACCGAGAGCGAGTGTGATTCCTCCTCGTAAAAGTCCGAATAGGCCAGTGATGAGCGGACATAGCCGCGCTCCTGCGCGTGCGTGAGGCGGAAGAGCATCATGGTGCCCGCGTTTGAGAATATGCTCTTGTGCACGTCTGTGGGGTTCTGGCTTGCCACTATGAGGCCAAAGCCGTATTTCCTGCCCTCGCGCACGATGGAGACCACGTCCGAGCGCTCGTCAGCCGCGATTTTCCATGCCTCGTCCACCACCACGAACAGGCGGGGCGGGCCTGCGCCTGCGGAATAATCCGAGGCGCGCATGCTTTCCTTCACAAATTGGAGGATGGAAAGCCCGGCAAGCGAGCGCAGCGTTTCAGTGGGAAGGGAGTGGAGGTCGACGCAGACGAGCCCGGAAAGGAGGGAGGAAAGCGGGAGCGTGGAGGCCGTGAAGGAGCTTCCTGACGAGAGGAGGAGGTTCTTTATGCGCCGCGCGGCATCCGAGGCGTCGCTGCTGCGCCTTGCATGGCGCGCAAGGATGCGCTGCACGCCCTGAAGCGTGGGCGGTTTTTTCTTTTGCAGGGGCTTGCTTTGGGAAAACCCCGCTTCAGCATATGCGAGCTCTATCGCGTCCTCGGTCATTCGGCATTGCGATGGGGATGCTGAAATGTCGGTCAGCATGCGAAGCGAGTCCATCACCTGCGCGGTGCGCATGTGCGGGGAGCTTCCCGCAAGGTCAAGCAGGTTCATGCCTTCCTCGCCAAAGGAAACTACGCGCCCGCCGGCGCTTCTCACAAAGTCCGCGTACTCGCCTGCCCAGTCAAGTATGAGCGCGGACGTGCCAATCGTGAGCCTCGCGCGCGTGATGAAAGTCTTCACGAAATAGGATTTGCCCGACCCCGTGGTGCCCACCACGCACAGATGGGGGTTGATGAGCTTCTTGCTGTTCCAGAAAAAGGGCACGCCGAGGTATTTTGTCCTTCCAACGTAAACCGATTCCGACGGGGGGGATAGCAGCAGGCCTGGCGAAGGCTCGGGCGGGCGGAAAAGGAAGTCGCGCGACGCCATCTGCCCGGAAAGCACTTTCTGCGAAGAGAGCATGCCGCACATAAGCGAGATATTGTTTTTCTAGAACCTTCCCACTATTTTTTCCCTAAGCACGTTGAGTATGTCGATTTTCGACGCTTCGGACGCGATCGTGTTGGAAGCCACGATTTCCTCCGCGCCTGCAAGCTGGAGCTTTGTATAGGCATCGCCCAGGAAAAGCCCGTGCGTGCAGCCGCAGCACACCGATTTTGCGCCGCGCGCAAGCACCGCCTTGGTGGCGCGAATCATAGTGCCGCCGCCGGCAATCATGTCGTCGAGTATCACCACGTCCCTGCCCGAGACGTCAAAATCAGCCTCGAGCGACTCCACCTGGCGCACAGCCTGCTTTTTGTGGTTCTTGTATTCCCCGCGCCTTTTCACCATGCTTTTGCCTTCCGCATCATCCACCATGTAGGATGCGCCCTGGTCGGGGCTTATGAAAAGCGCGCCGGGCTTCCTTGCCTTGAAATACAAGACCAGCTCCTCGGAAAGCGAGAAGTTGCGCAGCTGCAGCCCCTTGTAGGAAAATACGCCTGCTTTTTTGAGGAAATGGCAGTCAAAGGTGGCAACCGATGTGAAGCCCGCCGCGGAAAGCATCTGCAGCACTATCTCGGCCGAGAGCGCCTCGCCGTGCTTCCAAATCTTGTCCTGGCGCGCGTAAGGGAGGTACGGGATGATTGCCTCTGTCCTGCTGGCAATCGCGCCCACGGTCTTCCCCATTATGAAAAGCTGGAGGAGCGACGAGTCCTGCTTGGGGTAGCAGCGATGGAGCATCTGCACGTTCTTGTCCCTGCATTCCTCCAGCCTGTGCATGAAGATATGCGATTCCTTGTCCGGGAAGCTCCGCAGCTCGATGTTGGAGGAATAGATGTAGGAGCAGTTCTGGCTCACCATGAGGTGGTATGGCTTGCCGTCAGGGGGGGAAATCTCGGATGGAGCCGGCTTGAATTCGGGCGTCTGTTGTGCGCCCTCGGTTTCTTGCGCGACCATAAGCAGGATAGGATGATTTGGCTTTAAAAGTCTTGGTGCCAGGAGTTATTTTTTCTTCTTTTTGATAATTTCGCTCGCTTCAGTTGCATCCACCCTGAGGCGGTATTTGGCCATAAGCCCGGCAAGGTCGAGCTTTTCGCGCTCAATTAGTGCCGCAAGCGCGCTTCCCGTGATTTTTTGGAGTGAGAGCGACGTGGCGGCGCTTTGGGGGGTTGCGGATGCATCCCTGCACATTTCGCGCAGGACGCCCTGCATCGCGGCCTTTGCGAAAACCCCTTCCTGGCAGGCGGCAAGCGCTGCGAGGAGGCGCTCTTCATCGAGTGTGCGCGTGCCCGTGCCTTCGCGCTTGAGGGACTGCAGCGTGTTCGTGATTGCGGAGGCGGCAAGCTTGCCGTCGATTCCATCTTCGAGCGCGGCAAGGTAAGCCGAAAGTTCTGGTGTTGGTGCGCGGCTTTTGTGCGCGGGGGAATGCGTTAGGAGCCCCTTTGCCGCGGAAAGCTGCGCTGCAAGCTCGGCATTAAGCGAGGAGAGCGCGCTTGCTGTTTCCTCCTCCGTTGCAAGGATGGAGCTTGCCGCTTCCGTTGCATCCGCAAGCATTTCCTTTGTTATCAGGATGGGCGCCACATCGGTCTCAGGGTACATGCGCGCTCGCCCTGGCAGCGGGCGCATGTAGCTGGATGTGCCGTCCGGGCTGGCGCGGCGCGTCTCTTCAATTATTGAAAAATTCATGGCACGGCCAAATGCAGCGGAAAGCGCCGCGCGCGCTTTTTTCTCCTCGGCAACCACCAGCAGGAAGGCATCCTCCTGCTTGAGCGAAAGAGCCATCCGAAGCTCGGATATTTCGTCGACTGAAAAGCCGTATTTTTCCATGCTCTCGTCGGAATGCACAAGCCCGCGCACCCCGAATGCGCGCGCATAGTCCGCAAGCTCGCTGCCAAAGCGGCGGTTCGGGGAGATTTCAATCCCCAGCAGGCCCGCGTATTTGGGGAGGGGGAGCGCGAGCACGCGCGCTTTCCCTTTGAGCGCCTTTGATACCATCTGGCACTGCGTGCTTGAGAAAGTGTCGGTTATGTCGAATATGCTCTCAGGCACCGGCTTGCCCGAAAGCCGCGATTTCGCCTCGTTGAGCACCGATATGAGCTTTTCCTGGCGCTGCACTTCCAGGTCCACGGTGAGCGCAATTAGCGACAGGTCCTGCACGCCCTTTATTTCCACGCGCGCGCCTTCGGGAATGGAGATGTTGAGGTCCTGGCGGATGGTGCCGATGCCGCGGCTTACCATTCCTGTTTTGCGGAGAAGCTTGCCGATTGCAAGCGCGGCTTCCTGTGCCTCTTTGCCTGAGCGCAGGTCGGGGAAGGTTGCAATTTCAACGAGCGGGATGCCTAGGCGGGAGAGGTCATATTGCGCAGAGCCGTCCTTCGCTTCCATTATGCCAGCACTTTCCTCCTCGATGCAGATTGCCTGTAATGGAAGCGGGCCTGAAGGCGTTTGGATGGCGCCGCCCAAGCCTGCAACCGCAGTGCGCTGGAAGCCGCTGGTGTTGCTGCCGTCAATCACGCTCTTGCGCATCACGTAAAGCTCGTCTACCGGCCGGGAAGAGAGAAGGGAGCAGATGGTGAGCGCGGCGTGCAGCGCAGATGGTGAGAGCGGGTGCGGCGGCTCCTCGTCGGATTCCACAAGGCACGTGGAATGCAGGGGCGCATTGTAAAGGAATGTGCGGCTGCGGGTGGCTTCCGCTTTTGCTGTCGAATCCACTTCGCCAAGCTCGGAGCGCACTGTGTGGAGGCGGCGCGTGAATTTTTCAGAGCCCCCATTTCCATCATTAGGGATGCAGGAGCAGAACAATTTCCTGCCAACCAGGCGCTGGTGTATTTCAAGGCCGCACATCATGGCAATCACGAACCGGTAAAATCGCGGGTTAGAAGTCAAAATCCACGATTTCGGAGCGCTCGGAAATCTCGCCGGCTATGTTTTTCTCCATCATTTCGCGGATGCGCCCCATTTTCTTTTCGCGCGCAAGCACCCACATGAGCTTCACATATGCCGTTTCCGGCGTCATGTCGCACATCTGGCCGATAACCCCGGCTTCGAGAAGGGCCCGCTGGTTCGAGTACACCAGCATGTTCACCCTGCCATGGATGGTTTGCGAGGCGAAGACGACCGGAATCCCGCTGCCAATGAGGCTTTTTACTTCGGGAAGGATTGAGCGTGAAAGGGGGTTGCCCGCCAGGTTGACAGGCAGGTGGCCGAGCCCGAAACCGACCAGCACCACCCCGTCGTAACCTGAAAGCGCGCTGATTGCCTGGGGCTTGATGCCAGGGTAAATGTACTGCATCGCGACGTTCTGGTTCAGCCTGGTGTCGAGGGTGTGGCTTGCGCCCCCTTTCCTGGGCTTGCACAGCGCCGATATTTGCTCCACTTTCTCCGAACCCAGGAATATGCGGGCTGCAGGGGGGGAGGATATCGAGCGGAATGCATCGCGGCGGGAGGTGTGCATCTTCCTGACTTTTGCCCCGAAGTGGAGGAGGCACGTCTCGTCGGAAATATTTTCATGCATGCATATGAAAACGCCTGAAAGGTTGGATGCGGCAGATACGACCGCTCCGTGAAGATTGCCTTCCGAATCGGACGATCCGCGGTCAGAACTCCTCTGGCTGCCGGTCAGGACAATCGGGCAGCCAAGGCCCTGGAGCATGAAGGAAAGCGCGGCTGACGTGTAGTGCATGATGTCTGTTCCGTGCGTAAGGACCACGCCTTTGGCCCCGGATTTTATTTCCTCCGAGACCGCGTTTGCTATTTCGATCCAATGGGAGGGGGACATGTCTTCGGATGCGACGGAAAAAAGCGTTGTTGCCCGCAGATTGAATTTTTCGAGCGCAGGGAAGCTTTGGATGAGTTCCGCGGGGGACGTTGAAGGGTAGACCGCCCCTGTGCGATAGTCGATCTTGTTCACGATGGTGCCGCCGCAGCCGAGTATGGCGATGAAGTCCTTTTTTGGCGCAGGTTGGGGGCGCACCTGCGCGGCTGATGATGGCGGCTTGCCTGTTTCAATGACCTCGATTCCCCGGATGCTTTCCTTTTTTATGCCGATGTTGTAGCCGGATGAAAGCTTGATGGCGATTGTGCCGGGGTTTATGGAGGGGAGAAGAATTCCCGTTTGCCCGCCATTTCCGCAGGAGACCGAAATGAGGTCGCCCGGCTTTCCAGCGGAAGGGGGCGCTTT
>JAPLWX010000003.1 GCA_026396415.1 Microcaldota archaeon | reverse complement strand
TGTAAACACGGTGTGCCATAGCATACCTAATTAGGTATGCTAATTAATAATACCATCAGTACAGTAAAATGTCATTTCCGAGAGAAAAACTAGAGTTAGGTAGGCATAGCATACCTAATAAGCGAGAAATTCAGGTCTGTGCTCCTGCCTGCTGTCATCTTGCCGCCCGCTCCCGCCACTAAATGTATAAAAATATCCATTTATGTATGTTTTTATAAAACCTTTTGAAAATAAGGGATGCGGTGAGAACATGGCTGTACAACGCGTGAAAATATTGCTTTCCGAGGACGACGTCCCCAAGGAATTCTACAACATCGCCGCGGACCTGAAGACACCGCTTGCGCCCCCGCTGCACCCGGGCACAAAGGAGCCTGTGCCGCCAGAGGCATTCTACCCGCTTTTCCCAAAGGAAGTGGTGCGGCAGGAATACTCGACTGAGAGGTTCATTCCCATCCCGGAAGAAGTGCGCGAGGCGCTGCTGCGCTCCGGCAGGCCCATGCCTCTTTTCCGCGCCACAAGGCTTGAGGCGCACCTGAAGACGCCCGCCAAAATCTACTTCAAGCACGAGGGCATGAACCCGTGCGGAAGCCACAAGCCCAACACCGCAATCGCGCAGGCATACTACAACATGAAGGAGGGCACCGACACGATTTACACCGAGACCGGCGCAGGGCAGTGGGGCACCGCGCTCGCCTATTCCACCATGCTCTTCGGCCTGAAGTGCGAGGTATTCATGGTGCGGGTGAGCTTTGACCAGAAGCCCTACCGCAAGGCAATGATAGAGACATATGGCGCGAAAATACACGCCTCGCCCAGCCCGCACACCTCGTTTGGGAAAAAGGTGCTTGCGGAAAAGCCCGACCACACCGGCAGCCTGGGGATTGCGATTTCCGAGGCAATAGAAAAGGTGGCAACCGACCCCACGCACAAGTCCAAGTACTCGCTGGGAAGCGTGCTCAACCACGTCATGCTGCACCAGACAGTCATCGGGCAGGAGGTGCGGCAGCAGCTCGCGCTTGCCGACGAAACGCCCGACTACGTCATTGGCTGCATTGGAGGCGGAAGCAACTTCGCAGGCATTTCCTTCCCGCTCATCTATGACAAGATGAAGGGAAAGAACAACGCCGAGTTCATCGCGGTCGAGCCGGAAAGCTGCCCATCCACCACCAAGGGCAAGTTCGAGTACGACTTCGGCGACACTGCCGGCATGACCCCGCTCCTGAAAATGTACACGCTTGGCAAGGATTATGTGCCATCCGCAATACATGCAGGCGGCTTGCGCTACCATGGAATGGCGCCCACCGTCTCGCATCTTGTGGCGGACGGGATGATAAAGCCGGTTGCCTACAACCAGAAGGAGGTATTCGAGGCAGGCGTGCTCTTCGCGCGCACAGAGGGAATAATCCCCGCGCCCGAAAGCGCGCACGCGATAAAAGCCACGATTGACAAGGCGCTCGAATGCAAGAGGAAGAACGAGGCGAAGACAATCGTCTTCAACCTCAGCGGGCACGGCTTATTGGACCTTGGCGGCTATCAGCAGTACCTCGATGGGAAGCTTGCGTAAGTTTGCCCTTTCCTTCTTTTTCTTCTTTCCAAACAGGGAGCGTGAGCCGGCTTCTTCTTTTTCCTATTTTTCATCTATTTTGCCGCCAAAGCAATTCAGCACAGCTTTTCTTTCGCAAAAGCATCGCTAAGCAAATCATAGTTTTTGCCTGGCTTTGTCAGGGCAGACTGCGCCAATTCAACGTAATCTGGATTTTTTGAGTATCTAAGAAGCTCAGTGGCAAGGAATGCGCGCTTATCCTTCAGATCCAATGTCTTCAATCTTTCTGGCAGGTGGGTTATTGCGACAATTTCATTTACAAGTACATTGCAGTGCATTTTCCCGCCTGGCTTGCATATCACCCTCGTTTTTTCTGCCAAGTTGATTGAATCGAGAAATTTGTTTTTCATGTTCAAATTCTCTATCTTATAAAGGTTGAAGCGAGCCTTCACATTCCTCCTGATTTTCAGGAAAGGCTTGCTTAGCGCTAAAACTACATGGTTTGTTTTCAGTTGCATCGCATCACCTGTGAATAATGTGTCTAATAGTGTATGAATAGGTTTATAAACCAGCCTGCCACCCTGCTGGTTGGAACCCCCATCCACAAGCCACGAAGCCTACCTGATTTTTCCGTTCAGCGCATGCTTACTAAGAGGGCAACAAAGCGCTATTTTGGCAACAGGAGCGAGTTCAACGCAGCGCCCCTGCTTGATGCGGCTGCTCCTGCGAATACGAGGTCTGATGGCTTCCGCCCGATTCACGCATGCCGATTATGCCGGCGCAGCGCCTGCAAGGAGCGGGAACGCCGCCTTCATGCCCGTGATTATGAACTGCACGCCCACCGCGCACACCAAGAGGCCCATTATTTTCGTCATCGCCTCCGTCCCGTCCACGCCAAGCGCGCGCTGTATGCCGGACGAGAAGCGGAGCACTAGGTAGTTTACCGCGCACGCCACGAATATCGCAGCCCAGAGCGCAATCGCGCACCATGCGGTTGTAGCCTGGCTGGCAAGCACCACCGCCGTGGTTATTGCCCCCGGCCCCGATGTCATGGGTATGGCAAGGGGCACCACGAAGCTGTGCCTGTCGAACCTGTGATGGCTTTTTTTCTTTTCGTCGGGCGCGAACATCTTCAGGCCTATGATGAGCAGCACCATGCCGCCGGCTATCCTGAACGCCTCCAGCGTGATGGAGTAGAGCTGGAAGAGAAGGAAGCCCGAGAGCGCGAAAAACACCAGCACGCAGAACGCCACCACGCTTGACATGAATGCCGCGCGGTCGCGCTCTCCCTTGCCAGCCCCCTTTGTGAGCGCAATCAGCGTGGCTATGGTGGAGAATGGGTTGATGATGACCATCATTGAAATGAACGACGTGATGAAAAATGCCATTTCCGGGTCCATGGCATGCACTTGGCACCCAACTATTATATATCTCGCGCCCGCCCAGCATCCTGCTGGTTATATGGACTCGCACCCGCTTGGCTATGATGAGCTTGCTTCGTCATTGGTGGAAACCATCCGCTCGAGAGGCGAATGGCACCGCGCGGTTTCCATTGACCTGGAAACCAAGATAGAGAAGAAGACGGACTTCCTCACAGGCGAGCGATTGCTTGCCATCGGGGTTGCGCGCCGCGCAGGCAGCGAGGCTGAGGTCAGGACATTCCGCCTGAAGGATGAGAGCGACGACGCCGAGATAGAGCTTCTCTACGAAGCCGCTCGCCATCTCGCGCCCATCCGCCCCCTCCTGCTCCTTGGCTACAACATTGCTGGCTACGACTATCCCCTGCTCAGCATGAAGCTCAAGTGGCATGATGATTTGCTCCGCGCGCGCATGCCGGAGGGCGAGAAGCCGCACTTTCCGCGCGAATACTGGGCATTGAAGGACGCGCTCACGCGCGCATTCGTGCTCGACATGATGCATCCATTGCGCTTCGCGATTGCGCAGCACGACAATGCCACGCCAAAGTACAAGTCGCTTGCAGATGTGGTCTCGCACGCGCGCTTTGCCAATCTTGCGCTCATGAGAAGGAAGCAGCTTGCAGCAGGGAACAGCACGGAAAACAAAGGGCAGGTCATCTACGACATGTGGCGCGCGCACGACCCGAATTTCGAGCGCTACCTGGAAGGCGACGTGCACGACGTGCTGCTGCTTGCCGAGGAGATGTACGGCGTCAAGGCGGCATCCTTATAGCTTTTAAACATTTCTTATCACATCTCCGCCATGCAAGCAAACACAACATCCCTTCAGAAGCTCAAAGCACTTGCCAACCCTGTAAATGGCAATGGCGTTTTTGTATTTTTCAGGCATGGAGCAGATGTTTACCTAACAGATAGGGCAAGGATGCTGGTCAAAAACGATTCCAATGTCTCTTTCCTGATTTCAGATTCTGGCTTCAAGCCAAAGGCAGGCGTTGTGTACGCTTTCAAAGTGAAGAGCAGCCGCCTCCACATACTGAATGAATTTGCAATGAAAAATCCCAAAGTTCCGGTCCATGTTGGAGGATTCTTCGCGTCGCCCAACAAACTTCGCTCGGCTGCCCCGTTTGTTGTGATAGACTGCGTCAAAAATGCAAAAATCCCGCTATCTAAGGCGGATGTATCCGCTCTAATCAAAAACGGAATCATTGAAACGTCAAATTACCAGATATCGAATCTCGAGCGCTTTAAGTATAAGCAAGTGCTTCTTTCACCCGTCCAATACCTTTTCGCATTAACAGCCATGGTTGAGCGCATCACACTTCCGGATTTCATCCTGAACGCCTTCTTCAAATCAGGCACAGAAGCGAAAAAAGCCGATGTGCCGCCAAGGCTGCAGAACGAGATTTCCCGCCTAAAGGTTCCCGTTCTCGGCCTGGAAAGCCGCGGCTCGGTCTATTGCGTCAATGCGAATTATTTCGATTATCTCTCAAGCATTGGATTTGACGGGATAGCGCTGACAAATGGCGCGGATTTTGTCTTCTCAAAAGGCGGCGCGCCGTTCGCAGCACTGGAGCGGGCATGGTTTTCCTATGCCTCTGGCGCCACCATTATGCTGGACTATAACCATGTTCCCCTGCTTTCGCGCCTTGCTGACTAGCATCCATCCTCTCAATGAATTCGACCGAAGGCGCCCCGCTCCAAGGAGCCCACTTTTTCGCCGTAGCGAAAAAGGGGTCCCTTTTTGCCCCGGGCAAAAAGTGGACGGGTATCATCGCCATTCGGTCGAAATATTGCCAGTTGGGCCCGCTGCAAGCAGCGGGGTATCGCCCAACTGGCAATGAACTTGCTTATATCTTCCCAGATTTTCTTTTTCTCGCTTCCCGCGATTATCTCCACTTTCCCGCGGAGCGAGGGCTGATAGTAGGGAAGATAGCGCGCGAACCTGTCGTCGATGAGAAGGCAGTAGCAGTAGTCCTCCGCTTTCCTTATCCCCCTTCCCATT
>JAPLWX010000052.1 GCA_026396415.1 Microcaldota archaeon | reverse complement strand
CCTACCTGCAGTCCAACGTGATGCCCATACTTGACGAGCAAAGCTCCAAGACGCAGCCGCCGCCGCAATACACCTGCCAAAAACTCTACGAAAACCCCTATGCCTACTGCCCCAGCACCGGATGGTATTATTCCAGCTTGCCTTCCTGCACGCCTCCATGGCGGCGCTTCCGCTGTAAACCCTGCCGAACGGCTTTCTCACATCCTCGCGCATCCCCTCTGGCAGAATAAGCATTTGATTACTCCAGCAGCCTGCTCGTGCCGTCTTTCTTCCCAACCACGACCGCAACATTCCTCGATGTGAAAATCCCGTTGTCCACCACACCCGGAAGCAGCATTACCTCCCTTTCCAGCGCAGGCGGGTCTGCAATTTTCGGAAAGCTGGCATGCAATATGAAATTCCCGTTGTCGGACAGGAATTTCTTCCCGCCATCCATCCGCGTGGGCGCAGATGACGCTCCCATGCCCACAAGCTCCCGCCTCACGTGCTCCTCCGCCATCGGGATTACTTCTACCGGCACGATGCCTGAAAGGGCCTTGACCAGCTTGTCCTCCCCCACCATCACATAGAAGCGCCGGGCGCGGTAATCCACTATCTTTTCGCGCACCAGCGCTCCGCCCAGCCCCTTTATGAGGTTGAATTTGGGGTCCACCTGGTCCGCCCCGTCAAATGCGGCGTCGAGCGAATCGATTTCCTGGAATTCCGCAACGGGCAGGCCAAGCTTCCTTGCCTGCTCCTCGGATGCGCGCGAGGTGGCGACGCATGTAAGGTCCAAGCCATCCTCCCTGTTCCTCTTCCCAAGCAGGTCTATGAAAACAGCCGCCGTGCTCCCGGTGCCAAGCCCCACGCTCATGCCCCGCTCAACAAATGTGAGCGCCTTTGCCGCGCATGCGAATTTCGAGTTGTCTGCCATGGGATGGAATAAGCCGCGAGCATTTTTATTCCTGCCTTCCCATCAGATTGCGCGGAGGATGTCCGCCTTGGTAATGATGCCCTTTGCCTTGCCCTTCTGCATCACTATTATCGAGCCGATTGAAGTCTTGCGGAGAAGCCTTGCGGCGTCCGCCACCTTCTTGTCTGCTGGAAGCGTGAATACCCCGACTGTCATGCACTGCCCTACGCGAACATCCATTTTCATAGTGACACCTCGGATTGCGATTCGCGCCCAAAGCTTATAAAACGAACTTTGCCGCAGCCGCGGCTTTTCATTTAAAATTCCAGCAGCGCGGCCTTTTTTTCATTGCCGGACAATTCCTTGAATTTGTAGAACGTGGCGTTGTTTTGCGGGCCGGTGGTCAATTCCAATATGCGCTCGCCCTTGCCAAGCTGCACGTCGCCGGAAGCCAGGGGCCCCAAAACGAGCTTGCCGATTATCTCAACCGGCTCGTATCGCACGCTAAGGCCGGTGCGATGCCTGTGCGTGAGCGCCATTGTCCCGGTGTTGGTAAGGATTGCCAATCCGTTTCCCTTTCTTGTGCCTCCGTGCGTCGCTTCGATGTCGTTGAATTTGACTGTCTTTTGCCCGGGTTGTTTCAGCATGGCAATCACCCCTGTCCCCCATCCTGTCCGCAACTGTTTAAAATCATTTGTGGAAGAAAAGAAGCGGTGGATGGATGGAGCTTAGGAGTTTCATGGCGGGCATACTTTGCCTTTACGGCGTGCAGGTGCTTCTTCCGGTATTGGGGATAGTGGTGGCGGTGACCACGCCAAACCCGCTGGTGAACCTGGTGTTCGGCATCGTTGCTCTCGTGCTGGCGTATTACCTGTTCAGGAACTGATTGCGCGCAGTCGAACGGTTTTTAAATTGATAGTGATAGGAAATGAACGCAGGTGGTGGGATGAAAAAGCAAGCGAGAACACCCGTGGAAACAGACGGTCAAAAGCTCAACAGGGCATTGCGCGGAATGATGGTGGAATACATCAAGCATAAGACAATCCGTGCAGAGGGATTGTTCGAAGTTGCGATGGCGAGGGTGCCCAAAAGAAACAAGAAAGATGAGGACAGGTTCGAGCCGAAGCTGGTGCAGACCGACGTTGCCCTTATTTTCAGGGGGGCGACATGGAAAGGCGTGCCGGTGCCGCAGGAGCCTTTTGTGCGCATACAGCTTGTGAAGCCGATTTTTGAAAAGGTCATCCAGACGCGCATCATCAGCGATGGCAATGCCGCCATCACAGACGCTTACATTGAGATGAAGGGAAACGCCATGGAAACCGTCTTCAAGATATGCATGCAGTGGAAGAGAATATACGACGACTACGCGAAGGTAAAAGTTTCGAGTCTGCCAGTGCTTACCGAGGACAGGATTGGCGAGATAATGTCCTTCTTCCGGTTCGAGGGCAACAGGCTTTACATTGCAGACCCAGAAGAGCCGCGCCATTACATGGAAAGCCTTGAATTCCTTAGGGGAAAGGGATTCTACCGCGGCAACGGCAAGGGCAAACACGCGGATGTAAAGGCAGTCATAACCGAGCCCATAATCAAATCCTGAACGGGCGCGGCTTCTTCCTTTTTTTCCTCTTTTCTTAGCCGGAAGGCTACGCAATTCGCCATCTTAGTTGCGCACTGGCGCAACTTCTGTCGCCTCGCTCACGCTCGCCTCCATCCAGTCGTGCCGTCTTTCCTGTCCTCAAGAAGTATGCCCGCACCTGCAAGCGCGGAGCGGATGGCGTCGGATGCGGCGAAATCCTTTTTCTTGCGCGCGTTGTTCCTTGCGGCAATGAGCGATAGGATGTTTTCCTCAAGGGAGGAAGAAGGAGGGATTCCAAGCTCCTTGCAGATTTTCTCAACTGCCGATGCTGTGCCTGGCGCCTTGCCTGCCGCAGCAGGGGCGAGGTTGAAAACCGCCAGGAGCTTTTCAAGCACTGCGGCAGCCTGCTTCACCTCGGTCTCGGAAGCGCTTCCTTCCGAGCAGGCGCCGCTTATTTTTTTCGCAAGGGAGAAAAGCGCTGCCATTGCCTTGGGCGTGTCAAAGTCGTCGTCCATCGCGGCAACGAATTCCAGTTCCGCCTCAGAAGCGGCTGCGGCAAGGCTGCCGCCCTTGCCTGCTTTCGAGGAATAGGTGCGCGCGGAAGAAAGCGCGCCGTGGAGCGAGGCAAGCGCGCTTCCCGCTGCTTTCACGGCATCCTCGGAGAAATCAATGGGGCTGGAATAGTGCGAAAGCAGGAAAAGCGTGCGGAGGGGCTGCGCGCCGTATTTTTCAAGCCCGTCATCAATCGTGATGAAGTTGCCAAGCGACTTTGCCATCTTCTCCCCGTCTATGGTGAAAAAGCCGGTGTGCATCCAGAAGCGCACGAACTTTTTGCCTGTCGCGGACTCGGACTGGGCGATTTCGTTTTCATGATGGGGGAAAATAAGGTCGCGCCCAGCGCCGTGTATGTCAATGGTGCCGCCAAGGAGGGATGTTGCCATTGCGGAGCATTCTATGTGCCAGCCAGGCCTGCCATTGCCCCAGGGGGAGCCGAATGTGGCGCCGGGCTCAACGCCTAGCTTCCAAAGCGCAAAGTCCTGCGGGCTTTTCTTCTCCTCGTCCACCTCAATGCGCGCGCCGGCTTTCAGCGTCTCGGATGTCTGGTGGGAAAGCTTCCCGTACTCCGGGAATTTTGCGACGTCAAAATACACGCCGCTCGAGGTCCTGTAGGCAAACCCTTTCTTTTCAAGGAGCGAGATGAGGGCGATGATTTGCGGGATGGAGCCGCTCACGCGCGGGGCGATGTCAGGCTGCATTATGCCAAGCGCCACACACTCCTTTTCGTATTGCTTGGTGTACTTGTCAGAGAGCGCGATAGGTTCCATTTTCCGCTCGCGCGCGCGGTTGATTATCTTGTCGTCGATGTCAGTCACATTCTGCACAAAGGTGACATCGTAGCCCTTGAAGATGAGGTAGCGGCGGATGGCATCGAATGAGACGAACGTCCTCGCGTGCCCCAGGTGGCTGCTGTCGTATGGGGTGACGCCGCACACGTACATGTTCACTTTCCTGCCTGAAAGCGGAACGAACTCCTCCTTTTTGCCTGACAGCGTATTTTGTATCTTCAAATCGAGCACCATCAACGCGCGCACGCCGAAGCTGTGCACCCTTTATTTTCGCGCAGCCGCCTCAGACCACGCGCACTTCCACGCTCTTTTTCGCGTAATTGAGCACGTGCGAGTAGTCGCGGTAATGCTGGCTCACGGTGAGAAGCGCGGAATATGTGCCTGCGGGCGTCTGCGAGTTTGCGCAAATCGAGAAGCCCACTGTCTTTTCCTTCTGCGCGGGAAGCTCGCCAATCCGTATCTCCTTTATCTTCGTGATGCCGAGGTTTTCGAACCCCAGCGACTTTGGGACCTCGATGTTCACCGACATCATGAGCGGCGCGTCTGACGCGTTTGCCACGGTGACCAATAACTCCAGGCAGTTCTCCTTCCTCGCGCTGAGGCGCACGGGCCGAAGCGCGGTCGAGACGTTGAAGGGCAGCCCGGCTCGCGCAGGCTCCTCCTTCTTCCCCATCAGGCCGTCAAGAATACCCATAAGACCACTCCTCCTGCAGTTGATCGTTCCTTTCCCTGCTTTTCAGCATGGGATGCTCACTTTTTCTTTCCCTTTGTCAAGCGCTTTGCGCTTGGCAAATTGTCAGCGTTAGCTGACACCTTCCTTTTTTTAGGCTTTTGCCTCGCCTGCGCATTTTTGGGCGCAGTTGCCGCGGCTGGCGGCGCCACAGTCTGCGCAGAGGAATCAGAAATCCGCTGGAAGTGCGGCACGTCCTCAAGCGCAAGGGAGAAGAAAACGTAGAGAATGGAGAAAAGCGATGCGGCTTCGAAGACGCTGGAGGCTATGCGCGCGGCTTCCGGCGACATGCCAAGTGGCACCCCGAAAAGCTCGAGCGAAAAGCCCAGGGCAAAGCCCAGCGAGGCATACCCGAGGAGATACGCGTGCTTCACCGCGCGCCATTTCGTGAAGAAGAAATGGACGGGGAGCCTGCTCTTCGCGGCGTTCCAGTAGTGGCGGTAGTAGATGAAGATGAAAAACGCGAGCCAGGCAAGGAGCGCCTTGACAAGCAGGAGCGGCGAAATGAGGTCGGATGCGTCCAGCGGGAGTGCCATGCTGCCTTTTTGAAGGCAACTAATTAATGCTTTCCGTCTGCGGCGAGATGCGAGCAGCCCTCTTTTTGTGCCGTGCACAAAAAGGGGCCCCTTTTTGCCCCCTATTCGCCGGCAGGCGAATGGGCGCAGTTTTGCACCGCAAAACTGCCGCTGCAAAAAGCGGGTAGCCCAGCAGGAAGGCGCCCGCAGCGCCCTAGTCTGCGGCGAGATGCGAGCAGTAGCCCAGCAGGAAGGCGCCTGACGCTAGCGCGCCGAAAACTGCGAAGCACGCCGCAGCGGCGGCAAGCGCAAAAGGCAGGCTGTGCATCATCCCCCTGTGGCGCGGGCGTATGAGCAGGTCAAGCGCGGCAAGCACGCATGATATTGCAATGAATGACAGGGCAAACTCCTGCCAGCCGCCCCCTCTTGCAAACGAAAGGAAGTAGGCGGCTGCGAGAAGCGCGAGCAGCGCCACCGCGTAAGCTGCCTGCGAAGCCTTGCTGCTCCTGATGTCCAGGTCCGGCAAAAGAGAGGATGCCGCGGATACCGCGCAGAAGATGGCTGCGTCCGGCAGGCCAAGCCGCAATAAATAAGCGGCAAACGCGCTGGCTGCGACCCCTATGAAAAGATGCGCGCGCCATTTCATGGTGCAGCCCCGCGTGTTTTAGTGTCAGTCCGTGCTTCTCAGGAAAGAGGAGAAATGCCTCTTGTAGTGGTTAAGGTGGTGCTCCTGCTCCTTCTCGGACATCTTAAGGAGGTTCGAGGACAGGCTGAGTATCTCGTGGTACGCCTCCCCGAATGCGCCTTCCGCCGCCAATACCTCGTCAGGGGTGCGGCAATCCGTTGCATCGCAAAGCATGGCAAGATAGCGCAGCTGCGCCAACGCCTCCTCGCCCTGCGCCGTGAGGCGCGCCTTTTGCCGCGCGCTTCCCCTCAGGCGCTTCCTTGCGGTGGTGAAAATTGCAAGCAGGTATTCGTATATCGAGGTGAAAATGTTTTCCCTGCGCGCAGAGGGCTGCGCGCGCATCGCTGCAATCGCAGATTCGAACATCACATTCGTGGATGCCACCGTCTGCTCCGGAAGCAGCAGCTTCGCTTCCCGCAGCGGGTCGATGAACGCGTCCTCGCGGTCCAGGGGGGTGCGCGGGAACTTGGGCTTGCGGACTGCGGATGGCTCGCGCTCAAGCTCAAGCTGCTGCTGCATAGCCCGCTGGGGGCTGGAAATCATTTCCATGCTGGTCGCATTTCAATATTTGCCGGGAAGGTTTAAATAACGGACGTCGCATAAGACAGCATGGCAAACGGCGACGGCAAGGGTGGTAAAATGGGTGGCATGCCCGGTCTTGATTTCGACTATACCGAAGATCTCCAAAAAGCCGTGAAAGGCGGGGACGTTTCGCTCTGGTTCTCAGACCCGCTTTTTGTAAAATACACCCAGGCGTTTCCTGCTCGCTATCGGGAGGCGGAAAGCGATATCGAGCGCGAGGACATTTACCGCGAAGCAAAACAGGTGCTTGCGCTCTATTCGATCTGCACGTATTACATTTATCCGAACAGCCCTGCTTTCCGTGAGAAGATAGCTTCAAACAAGGAGTTCGGCAAGAACTTCGGGCGGATGAAAAAATGGCTGGATGGCAACGAGGGCAAGAAGATCGCGGATGAATTCGTTGAGAACATCGTGCAGATGGGAAAGACCAACTAGGGGTGAAACCATGTTCATTTTCCAGAATTATGTGGGCAAGGAGCAGGCGGCGATGCGGGGCATACAGGAACAGAAGAATGCCTCAAACCTGGTGTTCAGCCGCCAGCCGAAAATCAAGGATATGAAAACCGTGATGCCAAAGCTGGCGGAAGAAGTGAACTATGCCCTTTCAGGGGCAAACAAGCTGCTTTACGGATTGGCGCAATACGAGAATACCAGGGGGGCGTTCGCAAGCCCAGACGGAAAAATTTACAGGCTGGACGGGAAAGACGGCTTGAGGGCGCAGTTTGAAGCCCTTAGGCAGCACGTCCAGAGCTCAGGCTGCTTCAGCGGGAATCCGGAGTTTGTAGGCTTGCTCAACAAGGTAGCCTATGGGCTGGACCTGCTCACGCCAGGCACCGGGCCCAACAAGGAATACCTGGCATACCTCAACCCCCAGGCCAAGGAGGGCGGGGAACTGAGCGGCGTAAAGGCATCGGCGCGTAAGAAAATAACGCTTGAGGACGATATAAGCCAGAACAACGTTACTGGAGGCTATACGATTGTTCCCAACACCAGAAGGGACCAGATAATCTGGCAGGTTGTGGTGGACATAGACGCCTTGAAAACGAGCGCGCTTGATGCGGGCCTGATAGGGGGGCAAGCCATGGCGCTGCAGATGCTGAACAAGGTCAAGACGCCAAAGGAAAGGAACGATGCTACGAAGACATTGGCGGAGATGGAAGATGCCATGGCAGAGCTCCATGGCGGCGGCTTCAAATCCGGGAGTTTTGATGTTCTTTTCCCCCCGCTCAGCCCCATGGGGCTGGTTGAAGGCGACATTCGGACGGGCAACTATGCAGAGGCGGAAAGAAAGGCGAAGATATTGGTTGAGAACAACTTTTACACCACCATTGAGAACCAGAGGAATCTGCCACAGAATGCGCAGCTGGCAGCCATGACAATAAAGAGCTATGGCTTGGCGCCGAAAGAGTATGAGGCAGGCATGACGAAAACGGCTCTTAACGTGGGAATAGGGCTTGCCCAAAGCATGCCGCTTACTGGCACGGCATGGTTAGGAGTCAACACATACAATGCAGGAAAAAAGGCGATAAAGTCAGGGGAAGGCGCCGACTACTGCAAGGCAGGCGTGTGGCTAGCTGCCACAATAGCCTCAGGGATTGCAGACCGGTACTTTTTCGGCAAGGGCGGGAATGCCTTGAAATATGTCGCAAAAAATCTTGGGATAAACATCAGGGAAGATTTTGCGGCTTGGTGGGGCAGGCCCGCAGCCATGGCAAAGGAGGCAGAGCTGATTGGCAAGGTCGAAGGAAAATTCTCTGCCAATGTTGCAAAGGCAGAGGATATTGCAAAGGAAATCACGGTGCCCGGGAAAGAGGCTACAACTGCGAAAAAGCTAGTGGGCGCGACCGAAGCCAATGTAAAATCCAAGGAGCTTCATGACCTGGCTGCAGGAGTCAATGCAAAGGCAGCTGAAAAGACCGAGCTTGGCACTTTCACCAGGGTGAGCCCTGGCAAGGCAAATGTGGATGTGGAAGCCGAAGTCAAGAGGCTCATCAAGGCATCGGGCGCAAATGCCAGTGTAGTCGACCCGCGTGACCTTTCCTCGCTGAACAAAGTCAAGCCAGGCAACAAGGTCCGCGTTGACATCAATAACAATATTTACATAGTGGATATCGGCGCAAGAAAAGTCGGTGTTTCACGCCTTGGCGTCAAAGCGAACGAGGTGGCGCACATAGAGAAAATTAACCAGATCGCAAAGGAGGGGGACATAGCGGCAATGGGCGCAGGGGAGGGTCTGGTGACTGACGGGGCTATCTCAGCCAACGCAAAGAAGGTGCAGGCAAAATACCTGAAAGGGAAATATGACAGGGGAGTGGTGGACCTGAACACGAACCTGAACAATGCGCAGAATGCAAGGACAGAAATCAGCATGCTCCGCCAAAAGAATTACGACAGGCTTACCGAGCAGCTCAACCTGCCCAAGCCAGAGGACGTCCTTAAGCCGGCAAGCGGCCTGACGCCGGGCCAGATATGGAATATAAGGGCAAAAAGCGCGCAAGACAAGCTCAAGACCATAACGGAGGACAAAAATCTCTACATAGAAACGAATCCGAAAGACCCGGTAAGAAAATGGATAATCGGAAAGCCGTCCTACAACGTCAAATATGGCATCACATGGGCACGGCGCTACGGGGCGGCAGACGCAGAATTTCTTGTAAGGAAGGCGGGCCAGATATTCATGGGAACGGGAGATGTATCCATGATTACGGGCCTGACTGCCGGGCATACCCTGGGAAGGGCAACTGGCAAATACCTGCTGTTCGGGCTGGACGGGGTGGACGTGCCATCGCCAAAGCTTGTGGACAGGGCAGCCGGCGCCATTTTTGGGGGCAAGCAGGAAAAGTTCGAGAAAGGGAAGACAGTCTATAAAATAGACCTCCCGATACCGGCAAAACTAAATAAAACTGGTACGGCTGAAATATACGTCAAGTTCAGGGACCAGGGCAAAACGGCATTTGAGGGAGAAGTCATAGTATATAGGAATGGAGTGAAGTATGGAACCCCCACAACCGCTGGCGAACTCGACCCGGTCATACTGCCCGAAGGAGAAGCAAAATGGACAATTATCAACAAGAAAAATGGCAAGGGGCTTGTAAAATTTCAAAGAATAGACAGGAAAGACGGCAAGGGATTTGTAACACTTGAGTAAATCTGAGGTGGAAATATGGGAAGACCGGGAGAAGTCACACCTAACGGGCAGGTAAAGGTCAAGCCAGCTCAGACTACAAAGCCGGTAACGCCCACCACTGCCCAGCCCAAGCCAATCCAGGCAGGCTTTGTGTCCGATGCGCGGGAGGACCTGGTGGCAGGGCTGCACACCTCGCTCTACCTGCTCACGCGCGACTACTCGGCCAAGTACGGGAAGGACAAGGCGGTCGAGGACATGGCCAATGAAAGGATTGGCCAGCTGGCGAAAGGCTCCGTGGCTTCTGCCAACAAGGCCATTGACAGGCTCCTGGCAAAGGGCGCGCTGGAAAGCGCGGATGCAGATGCGGTAAAGAAGATGATAGCGGACGGCAAGTACGGCGATGCCCTGGCGAGGGTGGAAGAGCTCCTTTTCAGCACGGGCGCAAAGGGCAGGCTGCCCAGCGAGAAGCTCAAGCGCGTGCCGATTGACATACTTGGCCTGGCAAAAGATGTTTCAAGGGCAAAGGACGCCAATGCCCTGCTTATCAGCGTGCTTGATTACGCCGCGGAAAAGAAATGGATAGACAGGCAGGCCGGCGGCAAATGGACAAGCGAGGCTGAACTGAAAAAAAACATAGGGGGCGACAGGCTGGAGCTTGTGAGGGAAATGCTCAAGTGCGCGGATGCCAGCGGGCTCGACGCCATGAAATCCGAGTTTGGCAAGCTGACGGCTGCCGACGCCGCGGGCGCCCTGGCAGAATGGAAGGCGCTGCTCTCCAAGCCGAAAGAGGAGCCTGGCAAGCTGGACAAGTACGCGGATATCAATATTTTCAACCAGGACCCGCGCGCCATGCTGATGAACGAGCAGGGGGCCATGAAGGCGCCATTGGTGGACGGCAAGTTCTCCATTGCCAAGGCAGAGGAGGAGTTTGTGAAAAACATCAAAGGCCCGGGCGCCGAAATGGTCTCGGTGAAGCCAACAGACGCGGCAATCAAGGCAGGCTCGGACTTGCAGGCGATAACGGGCATCAATAAGGACAACGCGCTTTCAAGCATGGTAGCGCTAGGCGTGCTTTGGGATGGGAAGGCAAGGTCGGACGTGAAGAAAAAAGCAAGCGACATTGGCAAGCAGGATGTTTCGCAGGAAGTCTTCGGGTTCAATGGCAGGCACTATGCCCTGAACCATGATTACGCAAAGTGGGCAGGCGTGCCTGATGAGCTGGTCAAGAAGGAGGGCAAGGAAATTGCAGTGTCGCCGCTTGAGAACAAGCGCGTCCAGGAGTTCATCAGGGGAAAGGTCAAGGCGGATTTGGTGGCGCTTGGCGTGATGGATGCCAGCGGCGCAGCCATGAACATGGGCAAGGATGACGCAAAGGTTGTTGCAAACTACCTCAACGGAGGGACGCTTGACATCGCAGTGAAGAATACGCTTCAAAGGATTGCCGACGAGAAAACAAAGTCGGCTGAGATACTTTCCATTTCCACGCTCGCTGCGCTCATTGCGCAGGAGGCGGACAGCAAGGGAATTGGGTTTGAGCAGGCCGGGCTTTACAGGGCCATAGTCGCCAAGTGCGACATCGACGGGAATGGAAGGATAGACACTGCTGATGAAATTGCGCGGCTTGAAAGCCTGAGGCAGAGCCTCATGGACAAGACAGGCGCCAATTACAGGGCCGACCTCAAGGACGTGCATGGCAACCTTGACATGGGGGCGGTGCAGGCTGCGATAGGCATTTTTGCTCCCGGGGCCGCCACCCCAACAACCGGCTCCAGCCCGCAGGCAGTGACAGGCGGGGAGAGGCAGTTCCGATACGGCGCCAGCGGAGTCCAGCAAGGCCTGGAAAACAGGGCTGCGCGCGCGCTTGGCCTTGACGAGATTACGCAATTCAGGCAAGGCAGGAGGCTCCAAAGGCTGCAGGGTGCTGGCGGGGCGGGGGAAACCAAAAAGACCGAGGATAAAGACCAGGCAACATCTGCCCAGTTCAGCACTGGGACGTGGGTGGACCGCTACCTTAAAGGAAATGCCTTGAAAGAATACAATCAGCTAAGCCCCGTGGACAAGCAGGCAGTGCTGGACAATATTAAAAATAATGGAATGCTGCCTCCAAAGCCGAGTGACGAATATGCTGGCGCAGTCGCATCAGGCATACTTGATGGGGCAATAAAAGCCGTGAATGAAAACAAGAAGTGATTTGCATGTTCCTTTTCCAGACAACCTATGGCAACCAGCCGACCCAGGCTCAGAAAAAAGACGAGGTAAGCAGGCTCACGTCGGAATATTACGTTGCCACGCAAAAAGTCATGAAGGGCTTATGGACAATAGGCGGGAAGGCCCCAACCCAGGCCCAGAAAGAGGAGGAGATGCGCAGGCTCACGTCGGAATATTACGTTGCCACGCAAAAAGTCATGAAGGGCTTTTGGACTGAAAAATCTGCAAGCCCCGCCAGCATCCCAAGCGTAGGCACGCAGACCGAGAGCACGATTGCAAACAGTGTCATCATGCTGAAGGACAACTTCAAGAAGTACTTTTTGATTAGGAAGGCCAAAAAGGCAGAGGACTTGCCCCAGGACATCCGTGCACTCATGGCAAAGAACGGATATACCCTGGACCAGGTCAAGGCTGCAGCTGAATCAGCCCGCGGGCTTGCAGGGGCATATATGAACATGGTGATTGACCCGCTCAACACCGCGCAGGTGGGGCTGTTCAAGCAAAAGGCCGACGAGTACCAGGCATTGGCGGACAATGCATTCAAGGAGAAGGGAGGGGGCGCTGCCATCAAGATAGCCAACTACAGGATTGGCGAGCAGCTGTTCATCAAGGCATTTGGGTTCGAAGATGCTGCAATGAAAGGCAGGGTGGACTATTCGAAAGCCAAGAGATTTGCCGACCAGATGCTTACAGTGCAGCTCCACGTTGCGCAGCTTGACAATTCCGCGCCGTTCATAAATTTCGAGAATATCGAGAACCTGAGGAAACTTGACAAGGACAGTGCGCCTTGGCAGAAAGCCTACAACACCCTTTCCTCCATGGAGAAGAACTACTATGATGCATGCCTCACGCTGCAGGATCCTAAAATAGAAAATGGCTATGACTTTTCCAACAGGCAGGTTTACGAATACGTTTCATCGGCTTACCTGGGCAGGGGCATGTCCACGCCATATTCCGGGGCTGACCTGATATCGGTCAACGAGGACATAATGAGAGGAGATGCCTACAAGAATGCACGCGCGGAATTCGAGAAAACTTTCGGAAGCGGGCTGCGCCCCATCACAAGCATGAACCTGCGCGCGCAGTATGACTTTTTCATGAAGACCGCACCTGAAATGAAGAGGAACGGGCTTTGGACCCTGGACGGGATAGGCGTCATCAATGATGCCATAGTGAAACTCGACCCGTTCCTCGGCTTTTCCACATTTGCATCCTCTGTTTCAACCAAGGAGGCGTTCAGCCTGCAGGCCTTCAATGCAGATGTGACTGTCGGCAGCATAACCACACTCACACTGAGCGACAACACCACGGTATCGGGAATACTGGTCAAGAACGCGGATGGAAGCCTGACCATAGGCGGCATGACAATAACGGGAAATACCTTCACGATTTCCGGGAGTTCCACGGTCCACAGCATAAGCGAGATTGTGTCTTTCACGAAGCCATTGACAGTGCCTGTCACGCCGACCGTCTCAACAGTAGGGTATGGGAACATACCGGATTTTTCCGCCATGACGGCGCTCCCCAGCCCCAAGCTTGACGGCTTCTTTTTCTATGCCATGCCTGTCCTGGTGAAGAATTACCAGCCCGCGGACATCGGCACCATGATGAGCGTGATAAGCGAAAGCCAGAACAGCATAATCACCATGTGGACGCTGAACAATCAGAACACCACTTCGATATCCGATGTAACGTCAGCCAGAGCGGCCCTGAGAAGCTTCAATGAAAAGCTCGCCACGCTGCTGGTCGCAAGCACTGCCAAGCAGGCTGCGATAAACGAGGTCAAGGCAGAGCCGTATTTCTCGAACTTCAGGACCCTTACCATCCGAGAGCGGGAGTTCCGCGACCTTGCCGCAGCGGCAATACAGAACCAATTGACCATCGACCCGTTCATCGACATACATTATGACGGGCTGGAGTATTATTTTGACCCAGACATCGGTCCCCGCGTCCAGCGGGGCAATATTGAAAGCGTGAGGCGGCTTTTCAGCGACATCGGGCTGCAGATGGTGGTCGACCCGCCATCCTTGAATATCCACATAAGCAAGTATTCCAACGGCATGCGCGCCGCAGTGGTGCAGCAGATTACCGACGCCACGACTGGTTTTGGCCCGAATGAGGCGCCTGTGCTTTACCTGAACGCGGCATATGCATCTCTCGTCACAAGGCAGAACGAAAGCAAGCTGGGAAACGTCATACAGGACAGGGGCTATTACTACGGCGGCACTTTCTCTGGATACTACGGCAGGAACACGTTCTACAACGGCGATGTTGAAGTCACCGGGGACAGGAATGGCTATACTGGGCATTTCGGCGCCTCGGCATACAATTCCCCGTTCATAGGCAGCACCATCCTGCAGGAGGGCCGGCTGAGCGGCGACATTTCGGGCAACAATGCGAACAAGGTGGCGCTTGAGAGGATTGAGAATTACATGCGCTTCCTCACGCCCGAGAAAAACAATGTCGCGATATATATCAGCAAGAACAATGCCGATGGCACATATTCCGCCCGCGTGGCATACCGCACCAAGGAAAACGGCTTTCGGACCCTCACCGTTGTTGAAAACCTCACAGATAGCCAGGTCAGGGTAATGCTCCAGCATTTTGAGATAAACAATCCGTATTTTGGGCCCACGTTGACTGCAAAATTCGACTCTTACAAGGTGGATGGCGCCAAGATAGGCGACCCCCTAAGCTCGCAGAATTTCGCAGGGATGATGTTCGCGACCAATTTCGGGAAGAACGTCGCGATGGCTGCATTTGACGACCCTGACCCGGAATCGCCTCGGCTGCGCCAGCTTGGCGAAAGCATCAGAAGCTCGCTCATAAACGACATGGGAATGAACATCCCTTACCAGCAGTACAGGATATACCAGGAGGACTATACCCACCGCCAGGCGCTTTCCACTTTCTTCAACCTAACCGAGAAGAAGGGGCTTTATGCTGAGGTTTTCAACACCCAAAAAGGCACGCCCAACGCTCCTTCGGGCTCAACGGCGCCTGCAGACACCAAGGCTTCGCCTGACGAATTCGGGGTAAGGTACATCGTGGACGAAAAACTCTCGCTTTCAGGCTCGATAGACAGGATAAACCCGGGAAGCAGGTTCGACGCCTATTCATTCGATGGCAAAGCCTACATCGGGAACACCAAGGTCCAGGTCACATCGGCAATGGGCGTGGCATCTGCGCTGGGCTCGTATTATTCCCTGCCCACCACCCTGACCGTGCCTGGCCAGAATGAATTGATTGGAGGCACAAGCGTTGGAATAAATTCTGACAAGATAGCGGACGACAACACTGTGCTTAGGCGCTATGCTTACCTGAACCTCCTTTACAAGACCAATGGCACGCTATGGTCGCAGTTGAATGGACCGGAAACTGTCAATAGGACAATAGGCGCCAGGTACGACAACCTATTGGGATGGGCACACACGACCTTGAAGGTGGCGGACCAGGAAAACAGGATGCCTGGCTTCCAAAGGAGCGGCTATGCCGGCCTTTTCAGCGATGAAAGCAGGAAAATGATTAAGGCGGATTGGGATGCGCAGGCCGCAGGCGGGACAGTTGGCTATGTCGGAGTGCCATACAATATCTACGGGCTTAATGTCAGGAACCTAAAGCTCAGCAATTCCGTCGACCTATCATTTGGCGCTGTGGGCGGCACCTACACGCTGCACTATGCAAGCGGGGCCAAGACAGAGGCGCTTGGCGGCGCAGGCATGAGGCTGAGGTGGAACCGGCCGCTTGCCCAGACAACGTTCCTGCTGCAGGGGACAGTAGAGCAGAATGGCGGGTTTGGCGGCGCGGCGGGAGTGGGGGTCGAGAGCACAAAAAAGAGCAGCACCAGGGCAAGCAGCTATACCGTGGCATCTTATCGGCAGGAGGACTTTTTCAAGTACCGCCACTGGAACGCCTACAACATCAACAGGGTAAATAATTTTGGCACATGGCTGGTTTACGATTTCCAAAGCATGGACCTTGCGGCATCAAGGAACCTCATCCTGCCAACGACCATCCCTGTGCTTGAGCAGAAGCAAAAAACGCAGCTGGCAGGCGCATTGTTCTACCAAACCACGGACAACATGTGGAGGGTTTATACCCAGTTAAGCTCGCTGAATGAAAAATTCGCGGTGTCGCCGGACAGGCAATACACCACATTCTCGCTGGGCGCGTCGTACAACCACATTCCTGGCAAGTCAAAGAAATTCCTGTACCTGAACAATGCCACGCTCCAGCTGGACTACAATGGCAATGCCCTGGGCACAGGGGCTGCAAAATACAGCACCAAGAACTTCGGCGGGCAGATCACGCTTTACTTCTCGCCAGGCTATTGAAAAGGTAAAAAATAAAGTGGACCCGGGGGGATTTTCGCCAAACCACGGGGTTTGGGCGTCGTCGAAACCGCTAGGTTTCGGCGTGTTGTCGTGCAAGCACGACAACGGTGTCGGACTAAGGGGCGGAGCCCCTTGGGCTGACATTCGAACCCCCGGCCTCCTGATTTTTTTGACGATTTTTGCCCCTTTTTCCGTCGACGCTTTTTGCGACGAGCGTGTGTTCGGGAGGAGCAAAAAGGGTCGTGCAAATCAGGCGCGCTACCACTGCGCCACAGGCCCACCATTCTGTCTGCTGTCTTCTTGGAAAATAAAGGCTTTTTATTACTGTGCCTCGCAAGCTTTTGAACATGGGAATGCTCGACCTGATATCAAGCGCGCTTAAGCCCAAGCCGCATGCGGACAGGAAGGCAAAATGCCCCAAATGCAGCGCGGACGTGACTTTGGGCATGGAGCGCTGCCCGTCGTGCGGCACGCACATCGACTCGATGTTCCGGATTGAATGCCCGAAGTGCAAGGCTGCAAACGACCTGAAGGCGGAAAAGTGCGCGGAGTGCGGCTGCTGCAGCAGTACCCTGAGATACTTGACATGCAGGTGAAGGCAATCATCAACGGCGCCCTTGATGCAAAGGAGCAGGGCGGCGATCCGCACGTGAAAATCATGGTGCCTGTGGTGATGGAATCAAGCGAGTTTGCCT
>JAPLWX010000026.1 GCA_026396415.1 Microcaldota archaeon | reverse complement strand
TTCGTGGGTCAGGTTTGGAGCCGGAAATTCGATCAGGGAATGGCCAACGCGCCCAACAATAGAGCAGGAGAAAATCTTGTCTGCCGTCGGAGCAGACTGTTGCTTACCTGCTACCCAACTTTAAGGAAAGACAGGTCAGAACTCAAGATCGTCATCACGTGCCCACCTTCGGGGCGGGCGTCAGCAATACCTCGAGGTCATCACAGCGCGGGAATAAGGATAAGAAAGAATAAAGAAGCACACGCATGCGCACTAGCCAAAAATGGCACCGAAGCCGATGGTCAACTGCCGCAGCAGTTGGCCAGACTTTGGCGCTTACCCGAATATTGCGCCAAAGCCAACCTCGGCGTTGTTTTCCTCTTCCTCTATGACTTTGGAAATGGCAGCCGCCACTTCCGGCTTGCTCTCCACAGCAAGCTCCTTGCCATCGGCGCCGACAAGCCCCTTGAGCTTCTCGCGCGCATAAACAGCGAACTCGTCTGTTGCGCGCATGAAGACGTAGCATTTTTCCTTGTCCTGCGAAACCTGCACCCCGTCCTTCACCTTGTAGCCGTTCCTTGAGAAGCAGGGCTTCCCGTAGGGGTCTGCCTCTAAAAGCGCAACAAGCTTTGCCTTGCTTGCCGATGGGACTTCAAAAACCAGGTTCATGGGGTGACCTCGCAAATTTCATTTCTTAAGCCAGGGAAGAAGCATGAGGAAGCCTATCACTATTATTATGATGGGCCCGAAGGGCACATCAGTCTTTATCGTGCCTATTTCCTGCGCGAGCCAGATGCCGCCCAGCGCGCACACCAGTATGCCGTGGAGCACGCCCTCTTTCCTCCTTTCTGCCTCTGGAGTCTCTTGCGCCCGCTTCATCCCAAGTTGCCTTGCCATGCCATTTTGATTGTGCGCGCTCTTAAAAAACCATCGCCTTCATCAACAATCGCCGAACGCCTCTCTTTTATAACTTAATCTGCAAATGCCCCCTATGGCAATCAGGCTGTCGAAAAGAGTGGCAAACATATCGTACGAAATACGCGACATAGTCACGTTCGCGCGCAAGGTCGAGGCATCCGACAAGAAGATACACTGGTTCAACATAGGCGACCCCAACCAGTTCGGCTTCAGGCCGCCGCAGCATGTCACCGACGCGATAATAGAGGCGCTGCGCCAGCCGCGCTATTCGGCCTACTGCCCGTCAGAGGGAGACCCCGAGCTCCGCCATGCCGTGGCAAAAATCGAAGGCGTGCCTGCCGAGAACGTCACCATCCACTCAGGGCTTTCCGAAGGCATAGACTTCCTTTTCCAGGCGCTCATCGACCCTGGGGACAACGTGCTCCTTCCCTCGCCAGGCTATCCGCTCTACAACACCAAGCTCATGGTGAGCTGGGGCGCCAAGAACTACTACCCGACGGACAGGCACTTCCACCCGAATCCCGAAGAGATGCGCGCGCGCATAAACAAAAAGACCAAGGCACTCGTGGTGATAAACCCCAACAACCCCACAGGCGCCACCTACCCCCGCTCCCTCCTGAAAAAAATCGCAGACCTTGCCGCAGAGCACAGCCTTCCCATCATTTCCGACGAAATATATGACAAGATAACTCTTGACGACGAAAAGGCGGTCAACATGCGCGATGTCGTGTCATCCGACCAGCAGCTCATCTCCGGCAACGGAATCTCGAAGAACTACATCTATCCCGGCGCGCGCGTCGGGTACCTTGCGCTCCACGGGCCCGACATGGAAGGCATGCAAGGCGCGCTTGCAAAACTGTGCAACCAGCGCCTGAGCGTGAACTGGGAAATGCAGCGCGGCGCGCTTGCGGCATACACGCAGCCCATGTCCCACATCGAGGGCTTCAAGAGCGAGCTTCGCAAGAGGCGCGACATCGTCTACAAGGAACTGAACGAAATCCCGGGCATGAGCTGCGCCAAGCCAAAGGCGGCATTCTACTCGTTCCCGAAAATAGAGACAAAAAAATTCGCGGACGACCGCGCGTTCGTCTACTCCATGCTCGAGGAAACCGGCGTGCTCGTGGTGCCCGGCATGGGCTTCTCTCCCGTGCTTGACGGCAAATACTTCCGCCTGGTCTACCTCGCGCCGCCGGAGGAATTGCACGAGGCAATAGGGAAAATAGCGAAATTTGTGGAAAAAAGCTGCTAGCTTTTTTCCAGCAGTTGGGCGCGAGCCCAACCCCAATGAAGGAGAAATGTTGACGCGCGCCTCCGGGCACGCGCACAACCTTTCCATCCACAAGTTTCAATGCCATCGTTGTCACCTCGTTTTCACTAATAGCGTTCATTCTGCTTTTCCTATGCAAGACCAATGGAGAAGCGTTTTTTCGATTCTTTCCTCCATTATCATTGCCGCGGTATTTGCCAGCCGCCTCTCGCGTCGAAGGATATGATGGGCACTCCTAATTGTCATCTCTAGGATGTGCTCTGTGAACGCAAGAACAACAAGTCCGCCAAATCCCATCATCATATATCCTATGGCATCAGCACGAAGCGGACTTGATGCTTCACGGTCAACCCCCTTAATGAGAAATCCTGCGACACCCACGCCTATGCCACAAAACAGTCCGAAGAATCCCGTATATTCGTCCCACCAAATGTCCTTGACGCGGAACCCGGTCCCGGCATTGATTTTACCGTCCTTTATGCGGCTTTCGAGCTCTTGGGCAACACTCTGCTTGACTTCTGGGATGTTTCTTGCGTTAGGTATCCTCTTGGCAACAGTGACCACTGCAGTTTCGATTTTCTCCTCAAATTTCTTCCTCGCAAGCTCGCCTTTTGGCCCTTCCTTTTGCGCTTTGATGCAGGTTCTGAAGATTTCCCTGGCGTCGCGCCGGGTCACTACCCGTTGCATTCCAACAAGTTTCAATGCCATGTAAATCCACCTCTTATTCTTTTTGATTGGCAATATCTCTCATTCTAATTTGCATGAAAAAATAAATCGGTTGAAGACCCTGCGCACCTCATCTTTACTGCATGCAATCTTGTACTCGGCTTCCTTCGCATAATCTGCCAAAGACGTTCCTGTAAAAAATGAAAAAACAAAACAGGCTGCCGCCCCTAGCATGGATATCCCGGCTCTTATACCATCCCCTGCCTGCGGCGCAGTATTAATACATTTATCATCAACTGCCAAAGCATACAATAACAAACCGCCGCCACCTACTGCTCCTATAGCGGCAGCGCCCCACATGAGCGTATTAGCTAAAATCATTTTCAATATTATATTTTTTTTGCGAATGGCATCGTATTTCTCGAGTGATGGTTCTATTTCCTTGGAAAGCTCCTTTGCACAATCATCGCTAACAGTCATTCCTATCCTCTTCACAACTACTTTCTGCACAGCTACCTCGAGCGTGGCGCTATCGCCGCTTTTCTTAGCTCTGTCGCATGCTCGCCACATTTTCTTAACATCGTGCAATGAAATGTTAACATTTCGGCGTTCAATGAAATCCATCATGTCAATCCACCTCGTTTTCACTAGTCTTTTTTGTCTTCCGTAACGCTAAGCACCCGAAAACGGTAGGACGGACGGCCGTAGCTGACGACGTAGAGTCTGCCGTAGTTGCCGAGGAGGTACTTGTCGCCGCGGACTAGGGGCCAGATGCCATCTCCGATATAGTTCCACCTTATCTGGCTAACAGGAAGCGAGTCAAGAACCATCTCTGCCGCATGAATGGCAATTTTTGTTTCAGGGTCTGCCATGCCCTTGCCGCCCATTTCAAGCACCGCGTTTTCCACCACGGTGATTTTCGGGTTTTCAAGGACATCTAGCCCGTTTTTCAGAGTGCATGCCTCAGGGTCGATAAGAAAAAGTACGCCTTTCACTCCGACAATCCCCGCCTTGCCGGATTCGATAAGCGCCTTGTTTGCCTTTTCAATGTCGCCATAGGGGATGAGCACGCTTGATCCCTTGTCGACAAGATCCTTGCCTTTTTCAATGAGCACGCCTTTTGCCGCCCACTCCTTTCCCCAAAATGTGCCGGAGTAATTGTCCTCCATCTTGAACTTGTCAAGCTCTGCGTACTTTGGAAGCCTGCCGCCGTTGAAGTCCCTGGCAACCTTGTCTGCATCGCAGCGCGAGGTGCTTATCCCGGTGTTAGCAAATTTCATCATTCCAATCCCCCTCCAATCTGTTTCTGTCTGTGTTTGTTTGTGTATAAGGGTATATTTAATAAAATGTGGTGTCCTAACAATACCACTATGGCTACTATGGGCAAAGAAACAGGCATTTGGCAGCGCCTGGGCTTCTCTGACGGGGAGGGGCGCGTGTACGAGTCAATCCTCAACTCCGAGGCTGCCACGCTGCAGTCAGTGCACGAGCACACCGGCATTGAGCGCAGGAACGTCTATGACATCATAAACAAGCTCATCAGCAAGGGATTGGTCGCCTACTACACCGAAAACAGGCATAAGATATACCGCGTAACCCACCCGAACAAGATACTAACTTACCTTGAGGATGAGGAAAAAGCGGTTTCCGAAAAAAAGGCGCTCCTTGCGCGCGAGCTGCCTTCCCTCATAAAGAAGCACGAGGCAGCAAAGCCTGCATTCGACGTCAGGATATATCGCGGAAAGGAAGGCGTGCGCTCGCTATTCACGGAATCGCTTGGGGTATCAGACCACTACTATATAGGCGGCAACTGGGGCTCGGTAAAGTATTTGGGCGAGGAATGGTGGGGCATGTTCATGAAAAAGAGGATAGTGCGCAGGATATGGATGCACGACATTGTTACAGCGCGCGCAAAGTTCTTCGAAGACTACAAAACGGACAGGGAATACTACGAGGTAAAAACCCTTCCACCGGAATTCGGCTCCCCAAACGTCATCTTTATCTTTGGCAACAGGGTGGCAAACATCTTCTGGGGCGAAAACCTCTTTGCTTTCGTGCTGGAAAACGAGGAAGTGGCGAAAAACTATGTTTCCTACTTCAATTACCTCTGGAAGACGCTGCCGCCTGCAAAAAAGCCCTGACGGCGAATATGACGAACTTTTATATCTTCATCGCCTGCGGCGATGTCTAAAAAAGTTCGACGGTGCGTTCACGAACTTTTTTAAACCCTACGGGGCGAAATAGTGCCACGTTCCAGCATTCTGATGCTGATTTTTACGCGAGGTCAGTATATCAGGCAAACCCAGGTGTTTTGATATGGTGAGGAAGGAATTTGTCGTCGAAGAAGTCGTAGGCATGATGAACAAGGTGGAGAACATCCGCAACATCGCAATCGTTGCGCACGTGGACCACGGCAAGACCACGATGACCGACTCCCTGGTGGCGCGCGCGGGGCTCATCAGCAAGGAGCTTGCAGGCGAGCAGCGCATGATGGACTTCGACGAGCAGGAGCAGGCGCGCGGCATCACCATCAAGTCGGCGAACATCTCCCTTGCCTTCCATTACAACGAGCAGGACTACCTAATCAACCTCATCGACACCCCCGGGCACGTGGACTTCGGCGGGCACGTGACGCGCGCCATGCGCGCGGTGGACGGGATTGTGCTCGTGGTGGACTCTGTGGAGGGCATCATGCCCCAGACGGAAACAGTGCTCCGCCAGGCGCTGAAGGAAAAGGCAAAGCCCTCTGTGTTCATCAACAAGATAGACAGGCTGATAAACGAGCTCCAGCTTGACGACAAGGCAATGCAGGCGCGCCTCATCAAGATAATCAACGGGCTTAACAAAATCATCGAGCAGTATGCGCCCGCGGACAAGAAGGAGGAATGGCAGATTGGCGTTGCAAAGGGCAACGTGGCATTCGGCTCCGCCTTCCACAAGTGGGCGGTCTCGGTAAAGTCCATGACAAAATTCAACATCAAGTTCACCGACATCTACAACTACTGCAAGAAGGGCGACCACAAGACGCTTGTGGAGAAGTCCCCGCTTGACGAGGTGCTCCTGGAGATGGTGATTGACCACCTTCCCAACCCCAAATACGCCCAGCAGTACCGCATCCCAGTCATCTGGAAAGGCGACATCGAATCCCCGGAGGGCAAGGCAATGCTCAAGTGCGACCCGCTGGGAAAGACAATCGGCATCTGCTTCGGGGTGGTGAACGACCCGCACGCAGGGGAAGTGGCAATGGTGCGCATGTTCTCAGGCACCATCAAGAAAAGCGACATGCTGTTCCTCGCCTCCCGATTGACTAGCGAGAAGGTGCAGCAGGCCGCAATCTACATGGGCCCTGACCGCGTCATGGTGGACAACGTGCTTGCAGGGAACATCGTGGGCCTTGTGGGCCTGCGAGACGTTTACGTCGGCGAAACGGTTTCCACCGACCAGATACAGCCATTCGAGCAAATCAAGCACTACTCGGAACCTGTGGTGACGAAGAGCATCGAGGCAAAGGACAGCAAGGACCTGGCAAAGCTCATCATGGCGCTCCGCCAAATCGGGAAGGAAGACCCCACCCTCAAGGTGGAGATCAACCACGAGACGGGCGAGCACTTAATCTCCGGAATGGGGGAGCTGCACCTTGAAATCATCGAATACAAGATAACCAAGGAGCGCGGGATAGCAATAGTCACGTCGCCTCCAATCGTGGTGTACCGCGAAATGATTTCCGGGAAAGCAGGCCCCATAGAGGGCAAGTCGCCAAACAAGCACACCAAGCTCAAGTTCATCGTGGAGCCCATCGAGAAATCGGTGTTCGATGCAATGGTGGATGGCAAAATTCCGAACGGCCGCCCGAAGGGCAAGTCGCTTGTGGAGGTATTGGTGGAGTCCGGCATGGAGCGCGACGAGGCGAAAAGCGTGCTTGACATCTACAATAGGAACATCTTCGTCAACGACACGCGCGGAATACAGTACCTCAACGAGATAACCGAGCTGATGCTCCAGGGCTTCGAGGAGGCAATGGACTCAGGCCCCCTTGCGAAGGAGAAGGTGGTGGGCGTGAAGGTAAGAATTACGGACGCCACCATCCACGAGGACCCGGTGCACCGCGGCCCCGCGCAAATCATTCCTGCCACCAAGAGGCCAATATATGCGGCAATGATTTACGCCGGCGTGACTTTGCAGGAGCCCAAGCAGAAGGTCACCATCCTCTGCCCGCAGAGCTACATGGGCAACGTGATAACCCTCATACAGGGCAGGCGAGGGCAGCTCCTCGGCATGGAGCAGGAGGGCGAGCAGTCCACCATCATTGTGAAGCTGCCTGTCGCGGAAATGTTCGGCTTTGGGAACGACCTGCGCTCGGCTACTCAGGGCAGGGGAATACCCTACCAGGAGTATGCAGGCTACGAGCCGCTGCCCAAGGACATGCTTCTCAAGATCGTGAAGCAGATACGCACGCGCAAGGGCGACAAGCCCGACCCGCCCACGCCGAGCGACTTCCTGGATGCCTAAAAAGAAGTTTCTTTATTTTCATTTTTTTCCAGTGCGACTAGGCTAGGCCAGATATTCTCCACTTCAATGCCGAACTTGAACCAATTCTTGAAAGCATCACTCAAGCCCTTGTCATGCTCCACGCCTTCCAATGCCCCTGCGAGCTCGCGCTGCCAAAGACAGAACTTAAGGTATGCCTTCACTCTCTCATCCCTGTCTGCCGCATTGCCTGTCTTGAGCATGGTTTTCTTGAAATCCGCAACCAGCATGAACTGCTCTGCCCTGGAAAGCCTGACAGGATGTTTTATCTGCTCTCTCATTCCAGCACCGCCATTATATGGTGTGTCTGTTTTTTAAGGAATGTGGCTCTTTCCCGCCCCTCTGCCTGCAAGCATAACATTTTATAATACTTCATAATAAAACATAATACGGTGAGCACATGACTTCCGCAATCGTGAACCTGACAGATGAGAACAACCGCTTCCTCAACATCATCAAGGCGCATTTCGGCATCAAGAACAAGTCGGATGCAATAAATCTTGTTGTGCAAAGGTTCGCCAAAGAAGAGGAGCTTGACCCGCCCCTGCGTCCTGAATACGTGCGCAAACTCAAGCGCATAATGAAAGAAAAGAGAAAATCCTATGGATCTCTTTCTGAAATGCTGAAGGAGTATGAGTAGCATGTATGCGCCTGTCGATACTGCCACATTCCGCAAAAAGATGACGAAGCTCCGCAAGAAAAACCGGGCTCGCTTCGACAGGATAAGCAAGAAAATGGACGAAATACTGCACGACCCCCACCATTATAAGCCGCTTGGCAACGTGATGGCAGGCGAAATGCGCGTCCACATCGATCCGTATGTGCTTACCTTCGAAATCGACGAGGCTAACAAAAAAGTAATCTTCCTTGACTTCGACCATCATGACAAAATCTACAAAAACTGAGCAAAGCTCGCGCTGATTTGGAAGAAAAATAAAGAAAAAGCAGTACTTACCTTGAGCTGCGCGCCATCCTCTCCGTTTCGTCGCGCTTCTTTATCGCGTAGGACAGGTTGGAGTCGTTCTTGGAAGCAAGCTCGATTTCGTCCGCGAGGGCCTCGACGAGAGTCTTTTTCTTGTCGAATGCGCCCATTATCGCCGCAAGCGCGATATTCCTCAGCGCCATGTCAAGGCGGCGCGAGGCGGAAACGTCCACTGCGACCTGGTAGGACACGCCTCCCATGGACACGCGCGTGAAGTCCTCCCGCGGCGCGGCATTCTGCGCTGCGTCAACGAGCAGCTGCACCGGGTTTTTCTTGGTGCGCGTTGCAACGATTTCAAGCGCGTCCTCCACAATGCCCATCACGCGGGACTTCTTGCCCTGCAGCCTTCCGTCTGTCCTGATGACCTTTCCGGACGTCTTTTCGCCCGTGCCTCCCCTCATGAGCTTGTTTGCAAGCCTCTCGGCAATGTTCACCTTGCTCTTGCCGAACTGGCGCTTGGCATGCCTTCCGTGCGAGTGCGGCATGTTGACAGGGGAGAGGTTGACATACGCCACGAACGACGGGTCTGTAACCTTGACTTCCTTCAGGTCGTACTTTCCGAATAGTTTTTCATCCATGAAAAAAACACCTTCTAGTTACCTCTTGGGCTTCTCCTTCCTCTTCTGGACCAGCATCTGCAGGTCCACGCCATTGACCTTTATCACCTTGTAGCGGACGCCGGGGATGGAGCCCATCTGCCCGCGCTGCGAGCCGCCCAGCCCGTCTATGGTGACCTCGTCGTGCTCGTCAATGTAGTTGATGGCGCCGCTGCGCGGTGCGAACGCGGTGACGAACTTCCCGTTCTTGACAAGCTGTATCTTGACGCACTTGATTAGCCCGGAGTGGGGCTGCTTCTGCTCAAGCGCCTTCTTCTCGATCACAATGCCCTTTGCCATTGGGGAGCCCTCGATAGGGTCGTACTTCTCCTTGAGGCGCAGCGACTTTCGCTTCCAGGTCTTCTTGAGCCAGCGCTGCCTCTGCCTCTTGCGGCTTATTGACCTTCCTGACAATTCCCCTCTTCCCATAATCAACATCCTCCTACAAAAGCGCAAAAAAGGGAGCCAAAGCGCCCCTCGCACCATGTTCCCTTCCCTGCATACTCCATAAAACATTATCTACTTCGAGACCAGCCTCAGGTCGCAGCCGAAGCGCCTCTGCAGGAGCGAGCGGCCGACCTTTATCCTGTCCCCGTTCCTGCCTATCGCGTTGCCCCTGTCCTGCTCATCGACGGTGACATAGGCGATTTTGGAATCGCTTTTCTCATGAACATTTATATTTTTCACTGCAATGCTGCCGAACAGGTTCCTTATGAACTGCTCCATGTCAGGAGAATCCTCGAACACGAGGACCTGGCGCGCGAACGCCTGGCGCACGCGCGTGATGTTCGCGCCCTTCCTGCCTATCGCGCGCCCCAAATCGCCCTGCTTCACTATGAATGCGACAGCCGCATCGCTTATGAGGCAGTCCACCACGGCCGCGCCGGTCTGGGTCTCGAACTCCTCGATGCACTTCATGTCGTCCTTTGATAGCTCAATCATTTACTTTCTCCTTTCCGTTGCAGCTGCTTTACTGCTTTGCATACTCCATTATGTTCGAATTGCCGACTTCGTAAACCGTGAGCACCGAGACGGGATGGGGCCTTCCCACCACTGTGCCAAGCTCAACAGACGTGCCTTCGAACACCGCCGTGGGCACGCCTGACAGCTTGCAGAAGCGCACCATGTCGTCGCGCACCTCGTCCGGGCAGTTGCTTGCCAGCACCACCAGCTTCGCCTTGCCTGAAAGCGCGCGCTTGATGCCCGTGTTCGCGCCGAATTCCACCTTGCCCGAGTCCACGCACTGGCGGACGGCATGGGAGAACGTCATTGCGGTTGTCTGCTCTGATGATTTTTTCCTTGCCATAAATATACACCTTGTAAGCGGGCTTCTTAGTCCATGCAAACAAATAAAAACAGGTCCCCTCAGCCCAGCTTGAGCTTCAGCCTCACAAGCCCCGTGCCGATGGGCACGGTCTGCCCTACTATGATGTTTTCCGTGACGCCGATAAGCTTGTCGTCCTCGCCCCTTACCGCAGCGTTTATGAGGTGTTTCAATGTTTCCTCAAATGCCGCGCGCGCAAGCACTCCTGCTTTTTGGCCTGAAAGCCCATGGCGCCCAATGGACTTTATCCCGCCGTCCATGGTCATGGCGTCGGCAAGCAGCATGCAGTGGCGCTTGTCCACTGACAGGTTCTGCATCTCCAGCACCTGCTTCAACTCGTTCATGAGCGAGTTCCGCGCCGCCTCGATGCCCAGCACGCGCGCAATTTCCTGCACGTCGTTGGTATAGACCCTCTCGGTCTCCACCTTGGGGTTTTTCATGACCGCCGCGAGGTTGGAGCCTGATGTCCTGATGAAGTAGCTCCCGTCCTTGCCTTTCACCACTATTGTCCTTTTGATCCTCTCCACACCCTTGATGTGGAGCGCCCGAAGCTTGGTGGTGAGCCTGCGGATGTTCCTAAGCGAAGATGTGGTTGATTTTACCGTGATGACATTCCCCGCGGAATCCATATGCGCCCCTGCCAGCGTCTTGATGCGCTTCTTGACCTCCTCGAGTGTCACGCCCTCGGCGTCCATCTCGGGCTGCTCGAGCGTGATGAGGATTTTCTTGCTCTCAAAGTCCTCCTCCACATAGGCGACCTTGTCAAGCGTGGTCCTCTCTATCTCCTTTGCCACTTCCTTCGCCTTGTCATACGACGCGGCATATTCCTTCTTCAGGAAAATGTCCATGATGGGCTTTTTCGGCTCCTTCCTCGCGTCCACAAGCTCGATGAGGCGCGGCAGGCCCGTCGGCACCTGCTCCGCCACTCCTGCATAGTGGAATGTGCGCATGGTATTGTGCGTGATTATGCCTTCAAATGTCGTGAACGTTTCGCTTCCAGGCACAGTGAAATCATAAACGTTGCCGCAGCCGGAAACATATTCCGTCTTTTCTATCTCGTCCCAGGCAACGTCGCTTTCAAGGGCCTGCCTGAGAAGGGAAATCTCAGGGACGCGGATGTTTTCCTTCGCGGAAACCGATTCAAGCTTATGGACGTATTTCTGGAGCGTGCTTCTTCCGATGTAGCCCCGCTTGGTGAAGTTGTTCACCATTCTGGAGGGGATGCCGCATGCCTTGGCTGCGTTCCACAGCGCATGCCCCATTCCGGGAATGACGTCCACGGAATTATATCCTATTTCAGGCTTGATGTCGGACAGGAAGCGCAGCGCAGCCGCCTTTTTTGGAACGTCCGAGCCTATCTTCTCAAGGAAGCGCGCCGCGTAGCGGTAGGAAATCGAGAGGTTGTGCGTCTTTTTGTCCGAGCGCTTGGTCGCGTAAATGCCTAGGCGGGAAAGCAGGATGCACACTCCGCCTATGAGCTCTCTTGATTTTGAGGATGCCCTGATTACCTTGCGCTCCATGCTCACATTTCCATCCCCGTCAAAATAGCCGCGCAGCATTGCGCCGACGAATTCCTCGCTGGCGGAATAGGCGAAATCCGGCACGCGCTTTTCATACGAGGATGTGCCGCATGTCGCTTTCAGGAAGCCTGAAAGCAGGGTGGAATTGATGCGCATGTCGTGTGCCTTGGCAAAGCCGCGGAAGTTGTCATATTCATTTATGGAAAAGCCGTGCTTTCCCGCGAATGTGCGCGTTTTCTTCTGGATTTCCGCATCCGTGTTCGAAATCGACGTGTAATGCCTTGTCGCATTGCCTTCAGAAAGATAAATGCCTGCGAACCAGCCAAAGCCGCCGTCAAGCTCGAGTTCGCTTTGCATGGGCCTGCTGCTTGCGCGCGGATAGGCGTAAAGTTTGCCGTCGCTTGAAACAAGGTGCTTCATGCTTATTTCCAGCACCTGCTTTGCATTGACGCGCACCTGTGCTGCGTCCTGCGCAATGGCAAGGTTCCTGATTACCGGCAGCCTGTCGCCTGCCTTGAGGCTTGCTCCTGAAACTGCGACGATTTCATTATCCTTGCGGATGACGAACGAGTGGTATGGTGTTGCGGTTATCTCTCTGCCTGAGCGAAGCGTTATTTTCAGGAGTTTCTCAGGGCTTTTGTGGCGGGACAGTGCCGATACAGCGCGCCATTCAACTTTTTCGTTATGCAAGAGGCTGGGCACTTCCACGCCTGCGCCGGCTGGCAAATCACATATTTCGTGCCCTTCTTCAGTCACATGGCCGAACTGTGAAAATGCCGAATCGACAAACTCGCCGATTTTCAGGATTTTTACTTCGCCCCCCTGCCTGGCTATTATCTTTTCGCCGCAGTGGAGGGACATCTGCGTGCCAGGCTCGCCTATCGACTGCGCTGCGACAATGCCCACTGCCTCGCCGACGTCAATGAGATTCTTTTTTGCAACCATCGTAAACACCTATATAACTAAGCATCGTGCTCCTCTTTCTTTATTTCCTCGATTACCTCAGTCTTGGCATTCGCCTTCATCGGGTCAAGCCCGTCCCCGCCGTACCTGAACTGCACGATTGACCCGCTGCTGTCGCGCACCGACAGGTCGGAAACCACTATCATGTCCTGCAGCGCGTTTATCAGCCTGCGCTGCATGTAGCCCGAGCGCGCTGTCCTGATGGCGGTGTTGACAAGCGACTCGCGGCCTCCCATGGAGTGGTGGAAGAACTCGGTGGGCGAAAGCCCTGTCTTGAACGAGCCGAAAACGAACCCTCTCGCCCCTGCGCCCAGGTCGCCGCGCTTGAAGTGCGGAAGCGTCCTTCCGCGGTAGCCGCGGTTGAGCCTCTTGCTCCTCACTGCCTGCTGCCCGACCATGGCCGCCATCTGGATGGCATTGAGGAGCGAGCCTCTCGCCCCTATCTTTGCCATGATGAGCGCAGTGTTGTCAAAGCCCATCGAGCGCTCGACTATGAAGCCTGTCGTCTCCCTTGCGCGCGAGGTAATCTGCATGATTTTCTCCTCGAGCGACTCCTTGAGCGAAAGCCCAGGCGAGCGCTCCAGCGTCTTGTTCTTGTACTGCACTATCGCCGCCTCGACTTCGCGCTTCATGCTGTTCTGCTGCTCCAGAAGCTCCTTCTGGTGCTCTGGGAGAAGCGTGTAGTTCCTAAGCGACACCGAAAGCCCGTGCCCGGTTATCACGTCGAGAAGCATGTGCGTGGATTGGTCCACGAAGTCGCGCGCCGCCTCCGGCCCCCTCGAGTGGAAAATCTGCTCCAATATCTCGTTCTCGTACGACCTGGACTCGAGCGCTCCTGATACAAGTATGCCGTTCTTCACGACCACCATGGCGTCCGGGTCGTCCTTGGGGTCCTTTGTCCTGCAGAGCTTGGACCTTACCCTGATGTTCAGCTCCTTGGGGAACAGCATGGAAAGTATGAGCTTGCCCGAGTATTTATCGCCGCAGTCGGGCTTCGGCAGGCGCGAAATCCCCGCCATGGCAAGCAGGTGGCATGCCTCGTCCCTCTCGAATTCCGTGTCGTGGCGCGTGAAATAATACGCTCCCGACACATAGTCCTCCTGCGGCTTGATGATTGCATGGCCGTGCCTGGGCGAGATTATCTGGTGGTGCACCTTCATGAGCGTCTCTGCCTCCACTCTCGCCTCCTCGCTCTGTATGACGTGCATGTTCATCTCGTCGCCGTCGAAGTCTGCGTTGTATGGCGGGCAGACGACCGGGTTCAGCCTGAACGTCCTTCCGGGAAGCACGCGCACCGCGTGGCACATTATCGACATCCTGTGAAGCGACGGCTGCCTGTTGAACAGCACGGTGTCCCCGTTTATGAGCTGGCGCTCTATCACATAGCCTGCGCCGAATGCGGTAAGTATTTCGTCGCGCGCAGTCGCCGTGACGCGTATCCTCTTGTTGTCCGTCCTCACCACGTATTCCGCGCGCGGGTACGCGTCGGACATGATGTATTTCTTGCAGTCCTCTATGTTCCAAGAGGTCACGCGGACGGGGATGGTCATCTCCTCGGCGACCTCCTGCGGCACGCCCACCTCTGAAATCGAGATGTTCGGGTCGGGAGATATCACTGTGCGGGCGGAGAAGTTGACACGCTTGCCAGACAGGTTGTACCTGAACCTCCCCTCCTTGCCCTTCAGCCTCTGTGACAGCGTCTTGAGCGGCCTTCCAGACCTGTGCCTGGCGGGCGGAATGTTGCTCGTCTCATTGTTGAAGTACGTCGTGACGTGGTACTGTATGAGCTCCCACAGGTCCTCGATGATGAGCTGGGGCGCGCCTGCGTTGATGTTCGCCTCCAGCCTCTGGTTTATCCTCATGATGTCCACTAGCTTGTGGGTGAGGTCGTCCTCGGACCTGTCGCCCGTCTCAAGCGTGATTGAGGGGCGGACGGACACCGGCGGAACAAGAAGCGCAGTTATCACCATCCACTCCGGCCGCGCGTACTGCGGGTCGAAGCCCAGCATCCTCAGGTCCTTGTCCGGGACAGAGGCGAGCCAGTCGCGCACTTCGGTGGGGAGCATCATTGCCCCGTCCTTTGAGAATGTGGTGGGGCGGAGGAGCTTTATCTCGGGGATTTTCTCCTGGCAGTGCGGGCACTTCTGCTGCTTTTTTTTCGCCTTGATCCTCATCTCTTCCTCGATGTCGGCGTCTATGTGCGCCATGAGCTCCTCGATTTCGCCCTCCGATATGAGGATTCTCTTGCACGAGTGGCAGGTCGACTTGAGGATGAAGAGTATCTGCTTGGAAAACTCCGGGTGGATGACCGGGCGCACAAGCTCGATGTGCGCGAAGTGGCCGGGGCAGGAGCGTATCTTGCCCCCGCATGTCTTGCACTTCAGGCCCGGGTCGATGACTCCCATCCTGGGGTCCACAAGCCCGCCGTCAATGGGGTACGAGTCGTCGTTGTAGGTGTCGGGCACGGTGATTTTCACCGACGACGCCCTCCTTATCATCTCCGGCGAGAAGAGGGAGAATTTCACGCGGTCAACCATTTTTGTTACAACCATTTGAACACCAAACCAATTCCATTCATCCGGCCAAATCCATTCCGTCCATCAGCCCAAAATGCAATCAATCCCATTTTTTCAGCCAAGCATTTTCCGCCGTCCATAATCAATAAAATAAAATTTTTCTAAGCCTTGTCGCGCAATATCAGCCTCGGGAAAATCCCGAGCGCCTTTATCTCGTCGAGCAGCAGCTTGAATGCGTAGCTCATTTCCACCGCGTGGATGTCCTTCGCGTCAACCGACGGGTCGAGCGGGTCGTACAGGCGGTTCTTCGTGTGGTCCTGCACCGCGATTGCGCCGGTCTTGGACGATACGAACAGCGTGGTCTTGTCGGACTCGTCAAGCAGCCTTTCCTTGATGAGCATGGACGCTCCATAGCCTATCAGGCAGTCGCGCTCCATCTCCCCGAACCTCAAGCCTCCTTCCCTTGACCTGCCTTCCGTCGGCTGGTGGGTGAGCAGCTGCACAGGCCCGCGCGAGCGCACGTGCATCTTGTTTGACACCAGGTGATGCAGCTTCTGGTAGTATATCACGCCGATGAATATCTTGGTCTTTATCGCTTTGCCCGTGAAGCCGTCGTAGAGGGTTTCCTCGCCGTACTCCTCAAGCCCGTGCTCCCTCATTATCTTCTTCATGTCCTCGTCCTTGTCGCCCTCGAATGCGGTGGCGTCCACGAGCTTGCCCGAGTAGCAGGCAGCCTTGCTTCCCAGCATCTCAAGCAGGTGGCCTATTGTCATACGGGAGGGGATGGCGTGCGGGTTGATGATAAGGTCGGGCACAATGCCATCCGCAGTGAAAGGCATGTCCTCCTGCGGGCGAAGCATTCCGATGACTCCCTTCTGCCCGTGGCGGGAGGCGAACTTGTCGCCCACTTCCGGTACCTTGATGGAGCGCATCCTCACCTTCACAAGCCTGGTGCCTGCGAGCGAGTCTGAGAGAAGGACGGAGTCCACTACGCCCCCTTCGCCTGACTTGAGCGTGAGCGAGTTCTCCCTCTTCTTTTCCTCAGTGACTCCGAAAACCGTGATTTCCTCAAGGAACCTGGGCGGCGAAGTCTTGCCCACCAGCACGTCCCTTGAGCCTGCCTCGCACTCCGGCGAGATTATGCCGTCCTCGCCGAGGAAGCGGTAAGCCGACTCCTCGCGGTAGCCCGACGTGGTTGCCGCGGGGATTTCAAACTTGTCGCGCTGCCCTCCTGGGTAGCGGCGCTCCTCGCTGTCATGCGTCTTGTAGAACACCGAGCGGCCAAGCCCGCGGTCCACCGCGTTCCGGTTCATGACCACCGCGTCGCCGATGTTGTAGCCGTACGAGCTTGTGACAGCCACCACGAAGTTCTGCCCTGCCGCGCGCTCCGCAAATCCCAGCAGGCCATACGCCTTTGTCTGGGCAAGCGGCTGCTGCGGATAGTATAGTATATGCCCTCGCGAGTCGTTCCTCATGTTGAAGTTGACCGTGTATGTGCCCAGCGACTGCTTTGCCATGGCGCACGCCATTGTAATCCTCGGCGAAGAGTTGTACTCGGGGAACGGGAGGACCGACACGGTCACACCGAATATCGAGGACGGGGAGAGCTCCAGGTGCGTGTGCTCGGGCGTGATGTCCTCAGCCTTAAGCGCCACGTACGCGGTTTCCTCCTCCTCTGCATCCAGGTATTCAATGACGCCGAGCTTCACCAGGCTTCCCCAGGTGATTTCGCCTTTTGTTAGCTGGTCAAGAAGGACTGGCGTGAGGCGGGGCTGCCCGCTCTCCACCACGATATAGGGGCGGCGCGCCCTTCCCTGGTCGCCGTTGATGAACAGGTCCTCGGTCTTCTGGTTGTAGTGGAAATTGACCTGGGGCGACAAGCTTCCGCTCCTCCTCTTGCTCCGAAGCTCCGATATGAGCATTTTCCCGCTCTCATGGAAGCCAATCAGCCTTCCGTTAAGGTAGACGCTGGTCTTTCCCGACTGCCCTACCGGAATCTGCTTCTTCCTCCTGATTTTTTTGCGTTTCACAAATATCACCATGTGCCTAGGGCTTGACGCCAAGCTTCACAATTGCCTCTTCCACTGCCTTTTCGTCTTCGCCAATTGATACCTCGCAGAGAAGCGACATGTTCTTCACCAGTGCGCACGACGGTCCTTCGGGGGACTCGTTCGGGCAGAGTTTGCCCCAGTGCGTGCCATGCAAGTCGCGCGCCTTGAAGTGCGGGTGCTTGCGCGAAAGGGGAGAGATAATCCTCCTCAGGTGCGACACGGTGGAGAGGTAGCTCGTCCTGTCCAGCAGCTGCGACACTCCTGTCTGCCCGGCTATCCAGTTGCCCGTTGCCATGGAATATCTTATCCTGTCCGTGAGCGCGTCAGGGCGCACCAATGTCTGCACTGCAAGGTGCCGCCCACGCGAGTCTGCCCTACCCGCCTGGTAGGAAACGTCCTTCACAAGGAACTGGAATGCGTACCTGAACAGGTCCTCCATGAGATCCCCGGCGAGCTTTATCCTCTTGTTCGCATAGTGGTCCTTGTCGTCCTGCGGGATTTCCTTGTACGCCACCTTGCTCGCGTGCTCCGCCATCTTGCAGAGGTAGCGCGCCTTCCTTATCCTGTCTGCCGGCGTGTTGCCTATGTGCGGCAATAGGTAAGTGTCAAGCAGGATTTCCGCGCGCTTCTCCTGGTAGTCCTTTGCCTGCCCGGGCGCGGCCTTCCTTCCGATGTATTCAATCGCAGTCTTCCTGTCATTCACCTTGTTCACGCTGTCCACTTCAAGATTCAGAAGCACGTCGTTCTTCACATTCCTGTCATCCGAGAAAACGGAAAGTATGTCCTCCTTCTTCTCAAGCCCAAGCGCGCGAAGCGTCGCGGTGAATGCCAGGTCCTTAGGCGAAGCAGGGAAGACCACGCGCATTGCGCCGTCGTTGGTCCTTTCCACCACGGAGCGCGCCCTGAAGCCGAACCTCGTGGAGAAGACCTTTGCGGTGATGAGTGTGTTGTCCTTCTCCCGCGTGCACATTATCTTGTTCGGCGCGAGATCCTCAATCGAGGTGAGCGCGCGCTCGCTTCCGTTTATTATGAAGTAGCCGCCGGGGTCTACGGGGTCCTCGCCGGCTGCGATGAGCTCCTCCTCGCTCATGTTGTCGAGGTAGCAAAGCCTGGATTTTATCATGACCGGCAATTCGCCGATGAAGACCTCGGAAAACATGGTCTTTTCCACGCCGTTGAAGACAGGCACGATTTCAAGGAATATGGGCGCGGCATATGTGAGGTTCCTCAGGCGGGCCTCGGAGGGGAGGATTGCGCGTTGCGCCCCGTCAGCCTCGATTATCTTCGGTTTCTCTATCCTTATCTGCCCGAAGCGCAGCTCAAAGCCCTCGACGGCGGGCTGGATGATGCCCACGCGGTTCACAATGGTCTGCAGCCCGTTGTCTATGAACTTGTTGTAGGAGTCAAGATGCTGCTTGACCAGGCTGTTCTCCTTAAAATACGCCGTCAATAGTTCTCCCGACATATGAAACACCCTGGCAATCCCTATTCTGCTCTCTTGTGCGCGTTTACTATCTTCCTTAAGCTAAGTGTTATCGTTATTCAATCACAAGCCGGTAGTACTGCGAGCCGTCAAGCCTCGCAATTACAACAATCTGGCCTGCCTTTGCGCCCTTTCCGGCAAGCGCGGCGTCCTTGGCGCGGATTTTCGGTATCTGGAGGCGCGACACGCGGAACTCTGATAGCACCTTCTCAGCGTCATCCTTGGACAATACTTTATGTTCGGGGATTATTTCGTGTGATGGAGCATCTTTATCAGCCAAGGAAACACCTAACCAAGTCGTTGAGCACGTTATCGGTTAATTATGGGAGAAAAGTTTATAAATGATTCCAAGCGCGCTGCGGAATTCGTTTATACGCGGCAAAAAAGGCAAAGCAACAAAAATTATATAAAAGTATAAGTTTGGTTGTTTCAGCTTTTCCAGGCAACCCACTGCCCGGGCGTCAGCCTTTCACCCCTTTTCATCATCGATGACCTCAAAGGGCACTTTCCTGCCATCGCCAAGGTAAGCCGCAACGTCGCGCGCGCCAAATGGCTCTGCCGCGATGAAATGCACGCCTCCCTTGTGCGAGAAAAGCCACCCGTCCTGCCTTGACGGGCGCGCGCTGCCGCCGGGGTGCGAGTGGAACGTGCCCACTAGCCCCTCAATCCACGGAAGCATCCAATCCGAGAACGAAGTCATGGTGCTCGAAGTCATTATGCCCGGCGGGATGAGCGTGTCATCTATCACAATATCATTCCCCATTCTCTTCCCCCGCAGCAGGCAGATGAACTCGTTGGGATTCGCCGCCTTCGCGCCAGCAAGCGCGGAGAGGAATGCGTTTTTCCGTATCTTGATTGCCATGCTGCTGGTTGCTGGGGGAAGGTTTAAAAGCCAATCTATATATATTACCACTATTAAACACAGGTTGTCGATATGACGCGGGAGTTGCTAAAAATATATTCACTAACCCTCATGAACGGGCGGCTTTCAGACTTGCGTTCGGAAATAATGCAGGCTGTCAGGCACGCCAAGGACTATGGCGATTGCAGCTTGCCCATTGCAATATTGGCTTCTGAGACTTCTCTTCGCTACCGCTTTAATATACGCAATAACGTGATTCTCAAGCAAATCGATGCAATCCGAAAGGAGTTGCCATCAGACATGTGGATTGCGGTAGCCTTTTCCGCATTCGTCCGCAAAGGGCTCAGCCTCTCAAATATGGGCTACTTTTTCACAAAGGAAAATCTGCTTTCCCAGCCAAAGCGCAGGAATCCAGATGGCGATATAGAGCAAATCTCAAAATTCCTTGACAATGATTTTGCCCGTTTTAAAAATCAAAATGTAAATGCAGCAGTGCCAAGTCCATACGATATTCACATGGAAAAGGCCAAAAACGGGAAAAAGCTCGCAGATGTCAATGAATCTTATTGCACGCTCACGACTCCAAATGGGCTAACATTGGAATATCGCGTATGCGCAGATATCTGGGAAGTGCCAAACGCGCACAAAGATGCAATAACACTGGTGTCAGCGTGGGGTCTGGAATATAGTGCCGATGGCTTATTTGCCAAGCGCCCGCTCATTGTCATCAACGATTCCATCGTCAGATATTCTCTGGTGCCCAAGACCTATATAAACAACGTCGAGCAAGTCTTTCCAACGGATGAAACGGGCTTCACTTCAATCCTCGCAGTAACTGACGAAATTTTTCCCGCTGGGGTTTCAGCCCAGAACAAGTCGGCAGCTGATGGCTCTATAGTCCAGCCTTCAAGCCAGACAGTTTTCATGCCTGGCTTATCCCCTGCCCCGCATCCATCTCAAAAAGTTCCCGGGAAGCATCCATTTTTCTCGCGATTTAAAAACTTATTTGGCTGGCTGGATTAGATTTGCTAGCCTCCCGGCATTTGCGTTTCTATGACACATGCGGCCTTGGCTTGAGCGCAGCATGCTCCATTCCCGCAAGCGCGCGCCTTACGGATGGGAAAAGCAGGGGCGCGAGGATTATCGACACTGCGGCAATGCCGAACAGGTGCTTCACGGTGAATGGTATCTGCCCTGCAAGCGCGTCGCCCCATGGCATGCCCCATATCAGCGGCGAAAGTATTACGCCGGTGATGGCGTCAAAAATCAGCGTGCCGCCGATGCCGAGCTTTGCGAAAGTGAAAGGCGAGCCGTCGGGCTTCTGGCGCGAGAAAAGCACCGCGACAAGCCCCCACGCAAGCGCGCCAGTGAGCGTCCAGAGCCCCACGCTTTGCGCGCCGAACAGCACGGCTGGCAGGATATCGACAAGCGAATAGCAGAGCGCTCCTGCGAAAAATGCATACCTTCCCCTAAAGAAAGGGAAAAGCAGCATGGAGAGCACTGCGAGCGCGCCGAACTGCCACGAAATGCCAAGCGAAAAGTCAAGTGCCATGATTTGCCTCAGTTCGAGTCCGCGCTCTTCGGCAGCAGCCCCATCTTCTTCACGGCCCACCATGAGATCAAGGTCGCAACTATGGTGGAAACCACGATAAGCTCGAGATACCACCCCTGGTCGCTTGGCTGGAAGTTGAACATCGCATTCCCTGCAACAGTGGCAATCGTGTTGGGCACCAAAAGCGCGGTGCCTATTATCGTGAGATATGCCACGAGGAGCGCAAGGCGGTTGTTCAATATCTGCAGCTGGTTGTTGTAGATGGACTGCAGCACTTCCAATCCAGATGCAAGGACATCCGACAAGTGCTCAGCCAGGCCTATCTGCGCGTGGACCTCGTCCACGAGGCCGGCAATCCTGCCGATGATTTTCGGGTCGTCCGTGATTAGGTCAGCATCCCCGTAGCGCAGCGAGGAGAGCGCATCCACCGTGGCCCACAGGCCTGACAGGTAGACGATGAGCGCGTGCTTCATGTGGTATATCTTGTCGCCAATCATCTGGCGCGATGTCTTGGGGTCGGACAGCTCCTTGGAAAGCTGGTCGCCGTTCTCCTCTATCACCTGCAAATACTCGAAGTTCTTCGCATTGCTCTCGTCGATTATCCTGATGAGGAGCATGGTCATCTTGTCGTTCTGCGGCATGTGCTGCGGGAGCTTTTTCAAGAGCGTTGCCGCGTAGCGGCGCACGCGGAAAAAGCGCGTGGTCTCGCTCGTGTGCAAGGTAAGTATCATGTTCTTCCGCAGGAGGATGAGCATGGGGCGGAGCGCCACCTTGAACCCATCCACATGTATCGCCGGGAGGAAAAGCCCCATCTCGCTGTTGAAATCCTCGTAGCCGCTCCTGGAGTTCTTGAGCAGGTTCTTCACCAGGATTTCCGAGAAGCCGAACTTGAGCGCGACCTGCAGCGGCTCCTTGCGGAAGTCATCGACGATGAAGTCCACCCAGGCCACGCTTGCCTTGCTCACGAAATGCCCCAAGTCCTCGACGTATTCCGAGCGCACGCACTGCGTCTTGCCGCCGGAAAGCGTCGCGCAGAACCCGCGCGCCTTGTAGACCTCCGATGCCGAGTCTGCGGAAATATTCCCGTTCTCCTCAGTTATCCCGTTAAGGGGGGGTTTCTTTTTCGCCACGCGCATCTTTCCCGCGCAGGCATTAAATAGCTTTTGTCAGCCCATGTGCATTTTGCTTTGCAAAATGCATAGTCAAAGAGCCGCGCTCTTTGATACCGCCCAAACCCCCCTCGAAGATATTAACTTTTGCTGTGCCTAACGATAAACGCAAATGATGACGAAGGTGATCTCTGAAGGACCCTTTTACTCGCTCCAGGTGGGTACGCTCGTAAAAGCGTCCACGGAAAAGCGGAAAACAGAGTCCAGTGATGAGAGACGGACGGTCTGATGCACAAAAAGTGCTAACAACCGGCAAAAATATAGGGGCTTGACGAACTTTTTTGCTTCAAATGCCCGCTTTTCCCTAGTTTTTACCTAAAGAATAGCATCAGACCGCCAAATTTGTGCCGCTCAGGCTAATCGATATGCATCAGACTGTGCGTCTGATTCGCTCAAACTTAGGGGATTGCCTAACTGCGCTCGGGATTTCGGGAAGAAACGCACATTATTATGTTATTGATTTTCTGCTTGTGCGTGGGAAATGGAAACCAATACATACGATGTACGCGATCCAGTGAGGTTTCTTGCGTCGATTAGGGGGTTGACCGAGAACCAGCTCGGAACTCTAGCCAGATTCGACCGGGAGAAGTCGGCGCAGGGTGTTGCACCATCTACAAGGTACATATACTTATTCTGCCTCGCGAAATTCGGCAGATTCTTAAGAAAAAAGTACGTGTCCGCGACAAAGGATGACATGATTGACTTTTTCAACGCTTTCAATTGGTATAAGTCAAGGTCGCTCAAGGTATGCATAAAGGCATTCTACAAATGGCTGCATGGCGGACAAGCCTATCCTGAGTGCGTCTCGTGGCTTAAGACGCATGGAACTGAAAAACGGAAACTTCCCGAGGAAATCCTGACAGCGAACGAAGTTGGGCGCCTTGCAGAGGCAACGAGAACTCCCAGGGACAGGGCCATGCTGATGGTCCTGTACGAATCAGGCGCAAGGATAGGCGAGCTTCTTGCCCTGAGGATTAAGCACATTGAATTCGACAGATTTGGGGCGCTGGCAATGCTCAACGGAAAGACGGGCATGCGCAGGGTTAGGCTCATAGATTCTGTTCCAGACCTGAAAATATGGATGAACCACCATCCGCTCAGGGAAGAACCAGATGCACACCTGTTCGTAATGCTGAAGAATAACATGCCAGTGAGAAGCCACTCGACGTTTTTGCGAATCCTTGACAGGGCAAAGATAAAGGCGGGAATCAAAAAACGAATTTATCCCCATCTTTTCAGGCATTCAAGGGCAACCCATCTTGCGCAGGATTTCACCGAGCAGGAACTGAAAGTGATATTCGGCTGGAGTGGTGGATCAAGAATGCCAGCCACATATGTTCATTTGTCAGGGGCAGACATCGACAGGAAAATCCTCGAGAAGCGCGGCATCCTGAATCGCAATGAAGAAAGCCAGGATGTGGCAGAACCGCTCCATGCGAAGATCTGTGCAAACTGCAATGAGAAAAACTCGCCAAATGCGAATTTCTGCATGGTTTGTGGGTCTGCAATCTCCAGCCAGGCAGCCCTCAGGAATACACGAAGAGATGATATGATGTATATGTGACGAAACGAGGACAACGAGCCTGGCTTGGCGCGTATGATAAAGGAAATGCCTAAATCTTCAAAGTGCAGGATGCTGGTGGATGAATCCGTTCCGATAGGAGGCATTAAGATTATCTGATTAACCCCCAAACTCTCCTGTCTCCATCCACTCCGCCTTAATAATTGCCGCTCGTCTCCATTTCAATGTCCATGGCAAGCATGAGGACATTATCGTTTTTGCATATGGATTCCAGTGCGCGGTTTGCCTTTGCAAGCACATCCCCGCTTTGCGGATAATCCTCTGCGCGCGCCACCTTCCTGATTGCAAGAAGGGTTTTCAGGAGGTGCGCCTCATTGCCAGCCCCTTCATCCATGAACAAACCGAGCGACGGGTATGACTTGCCTTTGAGTGCCAATTTTACGTCCATCTGTATCCTTTCAATAAGAGCCCTCTGCAATAGCATGTCATGGAGGGGGAATGACTCCTTCAGGAAAAAAGGGTAGTTGATGTCGCCAGTTTTTTCGATCATATGGAATTTGCCCATCAATACCCGCGCACACATGGCTTCAACTGTCTCTTTTTCCATTGCTTCCATGTATTTTGCATACTCCCCGGTTCCAATGAACGGGCTGTGGTGGTCTGCTATTGAAAATGGGGCGGCTCCGAGCTCATATGCAACTTCGAACGATCTCTCCTTCCCAAGCCCGTAAGCAATATCAAACGCCCTTTCAATGGTTTCTATCACATCGCTGCAGGTGCTGTCAAAGCCAAAAAGGAAAATGCCACCCGTTGAAAAGATGCCGTACTTTCTCAGCGAGGAAAGGACGCGCTTCACCTCATCGTAAGTATGCCTGCCCTTGTTGAATTTGGCAAGCTGGCTCTCGGACAGGGATTCCAGCCCGAGTTCTCCCCGAATGGGGACCAATGACATCAGGTTCAGCATTTCCAGGTCCACTTCCCTTTTTCCCTTTTCGCCTGCCTTGAGGAGCATGTCCACCGACCACTCGGCCGAGAATCCGTATTCAAACGATATTCCCTCCCGCTTTATCTCACGCATAAGCCTGATGGCGCCCTCCTTTCCATTCCCGAACATGGCATCCCCGAAAATCATGCTTTTTATGCCAGGTATCTGCGCGAGCTGCTTCAGTATCCGGATTATCATCCCTGTTTCCAGCGACTTGTTGCCTGCCACCGGTGAAATCTGGCAAAAGCTGCAAATTGGCTTTGACGGGCACCCGCGGCTGAAGGCAAAGTCCATTTTGTCATAGCCTACGTTCATGGTCACTGCTGCCAGGAGGCTTATGTCGGGCTCTATCATCCTGTATTGCGCCTGCGTGATTCTTGGGATTATTTTGCTGCCAGCCGTTTCGACAGGCTTGCCGCCTTTCATGGGCAGCACGCCTTCCACGTCCATGTCCTCCAGCCTGCCGCCTCCCTTCAAGTGCTCGACAGCCTTCCTGAATGTGAAGTCTGCTTCGCCGCGGAAGACAGCATCTGCGTGGACGAATTCTCCGACATATTGCGGCACCAGTGTTGCGAGAGGCCCGCCTACAAACACAAGCGTGCCAGGGCTTGCCGCCTTTACCAGCGCGCAAAGCTCCTTTGACTTCTCCAGGTTGAATTCGTAGGGGGTAAAGCCGAATATGTCAGGGGCGAATTTTTCCACTCTGCTCAAAAAGCGCATTCCGCCGAGATTCGGCTCTTCCAGCATTACATCCGCTACCTTGCTGCCAAATCCCAGTTTTTCCTGCTTGCCAAGCATGGAGGCAAGATAAACCATGCCAGTGGAAGGCCGGACAGGCCTGGGGCCAAGATTAAAGGCGCTGCCCGACGTGTTCATTGGCGTGGTGCTGAGCATCACTTTCATGGGCTCTATTCGGTTTAGAAGTGTTTAAAAAGGTATTTATATGTTTTTAATAAAAAAGGAATTGCAATTATACTCCATTGATTGTTGCGTGACAGCGCTTATGGAGCCAGTATCTCGTGACCGTTTCGCGCGCGAGGGCGATAACAAGAACGGAGGTGCGTGAAACGGTGGCACTAGCGGGCATTCCTAGGACGGAATATTTGAGCCAGATGTGAAATTAGTATTTGGGTCATCTGTAAAATTTGCGGCCTGGATTCCAGCTGCCCCAATTCTCGTTCCAGCCTCTCCCCGAGAACCGCGAATGCCGGCCAGTTTCTCTCGATGAAAACGATTGCCTCGCCTGCCTTTTCGTGCGCCTCGGCCATCCCTGGCTCGCCGATTTTCATTTCCGCGACGTGCCGAATGCAATGGAGCATGGCAAGAACATCGGATTCCGGATTCTTGTTGTCGTTCATAAAAAGCCTGGGCGAGTCAAAGCCTGGAAAGCCTTTGTTTACGGATTTAAGATTCAAATAATCCAGGACGGCCAGGCACAACTGGGGGTCCGCAAGCGGATAAAGGTTTCGCAGAATGTAAGGGTAATTCTCATCCCCGGTTTTCAGGGTCCCCTTTGAAGGCAGCATCATCATCTTAAATATCGATGCCGCATCCTCATCACCGGAGTTTGCAAGCCCTAGCACCTTCTTGTATTCTTCAGTGCCGATGAACGGCGTGACGAAAAATTCGATTTGGATTGGCGCGCGTCCAAACTCAAGCGCCAGCGCGAATGCGTTCCTGATGGTCTCTATTGTCTCCGCCATCGTGGTGTCTGCGCCCCACAGGAACACATTTCCCCTGCACCGCACCCCGTGCTCGCCAAGCGCCGCCAGCACGCGCCTCAACTCGTCAAAAGTGAAATTGTCCTTGTTGAATTTCCTAAGCTGGCCCTCGGACAGGGACTCGATACCTATTTCGCACTGGAAATTCGCCAATTTCAGGAGGCTTATGATGCCTTGGTGGGGCTTCCTGCTGCCTTTCTCCCCCTTCTCAAGCAGCATCTCAACCGAAATCTCGCAGGCATAGCCGTCCCTGAATGAAATTTTGTTCGAAATGATGCCTTCCAGCAGCCGCATGGCGCCAGCCTGGCCATTTCCAAGCATGGCGTCGACGATTTGCATGATGTAGATGTCCTTGATTTTCGACAGTTCCCCAAGAATATTTAAGACAGTGCCGTTCTCGAGCGCCTTGTTCTTGAAAAAATGGTCGAGCTGGCAAAAGCTGCATATTGGTTTTTTCGGGCAGCCGCGGCTGAAGCCCATCAGCATGGCATTATAGTTGAAATCAGAAGCGGCCCGCCTCAAGAGATTGATGTCCGGGATGATGGATCTGTAGTCGTTCTGGCTGATTTCCTGGATTGCCCCGCTTTGGGCGTGCTTGATTGGTTCGCCGCGAATGAATAGCATCGACCCAGGAACGCAAATCGATTGAAGTTTCCCTTCCTTGGCAAACTGCTCGACGGCAAGCCTGAAGGTGAAATCCGCTTCGCCTCTGAAGGTTGCATCCGCGCCTATTTTCAGCCCCATGTATTCGGGCATCATGGTGACGGCATTGCCGCCAATGAATACGCGGGTTTTAGGGCTTTCGGCCTTGACCATCTTGCAAAGGGCCTTTGACTCGGGGATGTTGAATTCAAATGGCGTGAAGCAGAAAATGTCGGGCTTTTCCCTGTGGAGCTGCCGGATGAAATTATCGGTGCCGATGTTCGGCTCTGCGAGCACTGCATCGGCCAGCTTGGGAAGGCCGAGATTTTTCTGGCAGCCGAGCATTGACGCGAGGTAGACCATGCCTGTTGATGGTCCGTTGCCCCTATCCCCGCCTTTTGAGGCGTGCGGGGAGGAGCTGAGCATGACTTTCATGGCTCATAATCGGCATGAACGTGTTTATAAATATAATGTCATGTATTCATTAGGCGCATGCCAGCTTTCGTTTCCCAAACCAGGCATGTTGCATTTGTGGGGATTGCGCGCGCGTAGACCTCTTTTAAGTAGCACCCCCTTCACTTCCTAGGAAACGACGTGTCTTTGGGCGGCTTGATGCTGAGTCACTGACCCAGCGGACGGTCTGATGCAAACTTTCGCGTTAGACGGGCGAAAGCATTATATACATGTTCAATAAAATAATCTCATGTTCAAAAAATTGAATTTGTTTTCAAAGACTGAAATGAAAATCCTCGCATTCATATCCACAAGGGACGGGGAGCTTTTCGAGCGGCAGATTGCTAGGGGCGCCGGTATAAGTGCCGGTTCTGCGAACAGGATGCTCAAGGAATTTGCAAAGACCGGGCTCCTGAAGCAGGCGAAAAAAGGCAAGATGCTCTTTTACAGAAGGAACGACGACAACCCAGCCCTGCGGCAGTTCAAGGTGTTCGTGACCGTGAATAACTTGATGCCCGTGCTTGACAGGATTGCCGACTACTCTGCCAGGATCGTGCTTTTCGGGAGCTGTGCCACTGGCAGGAATGGGGAGGAAAGCGATATCGACCTTTTCGTTCTTTCGGGCGTGAAAGAGAACGTCAGGAAGGAATTGGAAGGAGATGGGAGGATAAAAGCGATAGTGATGAACGGGCCGGAGTATACTGAGCTCCAAAAGAGGGACAAGCCGCTTTACGACAGGATAAATGCCGGAATAGAGCTTTTTGGGTGATGGGATGGATAGCAGGTTCAGGCAGTGTTTGGAGGAAAAGAGGCTTGTGAAGATAGAAATCCAGATGGACCTGGTTGGGAAGGAAATCAAGGCTGCGGAGTACGACCTGGCAAGCGCGGAAAAGTCGTTGAAGGAGGGCAACCCCAAATGGGCGACCGTGCAGGCATACTATTCGATGTTCCACACTGCAAAGGCGCTCGTCTACAGGAAAGGGTACAGGGAAAAAAGCCACGCCTGCCTGTCAATCGCTCTTCGCGCGCTATATGAGAATGTTATGGATGCAAAGCATTTCGAGCGTTTCAGGGATTGCATGAACCTGAGGCAGGACGCCGATTATGGCATGATTTACTCGGACAAGAGCGCTGAGACAGTCGCAACTTGGGCAAGAGAGTTCCTGGAGGCTGCGAGAGGGGCTTTGAAAAAGCAGCCGCCGATCGCTTGAGGTTGAATCCATGCTGATTAGAAAATTTCGAAAAGAAGACGCTGTCACGGCAAGCCACATCGTCAAAAAAGGATTTCAAGTAAACAACGCACCCGATTATGGCAAGGCCAGCATCAAAGAGCAAGTCGAAGCAAACTCGCCGAAAAATCTCATTGAAAAAGCAAAGAAAGTCAAGTATTTTGTGGCTGTTGAAGAGGATAGGATTTTGGGCATTGGCGGATATGATAGGCAAAAAGTGCACACCTTATTCGTAGACCCGAACTTGCAAAGAAAGGGCATTGGAACGAAAATCCTGGAGAGAATTTTATCTGAAGCTAAAAAGGACGGAATAAAGGTCTTGGACGCATGGTCTACTTTTCAGGCTGAGAAATTTTATTCCGATGCTGGATTCAAAAGAATCAAGGAATTTACACTGAAATGTCAACGCAGTTCAATTGATTTTATTCTGATGAGAAAACGGGTATGAACATCGGTCTATTTTATTCTGCAAATCCACTGTTTTCGACATGCATATTCATTAGCCTGAGCGACTTGTCCGACTCGAGCAGCGGCTCGAGTGGACCACTTTTCGCCGCTGCGAAAAGTTGGTCCTGCAGGACAAGTGCTCCACTTGTCGGTGCGCCGACAAGTCGGACCTACATGGTATGGCTAGGGAATTGACGAGTTTCTGGTTTTTTGATTAGGCAATAGCCTAATTGCTGTTTTCAGTCGTTTTTTCACACCTCATTTCCGCGAAAACCTCTCGCGGAAACCTAAGGAAATAAATTAGTCAGGCGTGGAATGATGACAGACGTCTCCTCTGTTGTGAATTAGTATGACAGACCGACTTGTCCTACGGGACAAGTGGTCCACTTGTCGGTGCGCCGACAAGTCGGACCGACATAGCCAAAACCGGCCTGGGCGTGGCAAAATCATGCCACGCGGAAATGAGGGGGGTGGAAGGGTTTATATATTTACATTCATAAATACGTTTTCATGAAAACGAAGGTCTGCTGCAATTGCGACATTTTCAAGGCGCTGGGCGACAAAACGAGGTACCGAATAGTCACTGCCCTTCTTGATGGCGAGCTTTGCGCCTGCGAACTCCCAAAAATAGTCAACAGGGCGCAGCCGACGGTTTCCCTTCAGCTGAAATGCCTTTCCAAGGCCGGAGTCGTATCCGCAAGGCGCGAGGGAAAGAAAATGATATACAAGATAGCCGATCCGAGGGTAAAATTGCTAGTGCGCAAAGGTGATTTGAAATGAGCGGAAAAGTAATTGTAAGACTGTTCTTTGCCTCTTCTTGCGGAAGCGGGTGTGGCTGCGGACCAAACAAAGACGTGGCAGCCCTTGAACTTGTTGCGGGAAAGCTGGTGAAAAAATTCGGAGTAGAACACTTGGAATTCGAGGCTTACCCTGCGATTGATCTTAAAGCGTACCCTTACCTTCGCAAGGCAGCAGGCTCAGACGGCAAAATCGCGCTCCCGGTTGTTTCTGTGAATGAAACGGTGCTGGTGCCAGGCGCTATTCCATCGTACTCAGAAATAGAGAAGGAAGTGGCAAAGTGCCGCAAGGTGGTTTGAATGGGTTGCGATTGCGGTCCTGGAGAGACATGCGGGGTTCCATCCGCTAAAACAGACAAATTGGGCGAAGTGCAGAGAATGCGCAAGTACAGGCAGTACGTGATTTACGGAACTGTCATGCTCTTGTTTACCTTGCGCTGGTTTCACATTCTTGATTCATTATTCGGAATAGATACTGCGCTTCTCGCCATTTTCATAGGCTCGGCGCAGATATACGGCAGGGCGCTTGACGCCTTGCTGAAAAAGCAGCTCACAACAGAAGTGCTTATCGGAATCGCCATCATTGCCGCACTTGCCGTACCTGCCGCGCATTCTGTGGACGCATCGTGGCTTGGAGAGGGGCTCAATCGCCTTTTCTCAAGCAGGTTCTTCCCGGCAGGTTCGGTCATTGTATTGATGCTCGGAATTGAGACACTCGAAATTTTCACATTGGTGAAGATGAAAAGTGCCGTGGACGAACTGATGGCGCTTGCCCCGAAAAAAGCCAGGGTGAAACATGGATTTATCGAGGAAGAAGTTGCAGTGGAAACAGTAAAGCCTGGTGACATATTGGTTGTGAAAAGCGGGGAAGGCATTCCAGTCGATGGTACTATTACCAAAGGCAACGGCTCAATCAACGAATCTGCAATCACAGGGGAAGGGATTCCTCTTGAGAAAAGCGCAGGAGACCTGGTGATGAGCGGCACGATATGCGAGCTTGGCGCATTTGAGATGAAGGCAACCAAGGTGGGTGAGGACACCACGCTGGCGAAAGTAGTGAGGATGGTTCAAGACGCGCAGCAAAAGAAGCCAGAGGTTCAGAAATACGCAGACAAGATTGCGCGAGTATTCATTCCTGCTGTTCTTGGTTTTGCTACATTAGTGTATCTGGTGACGGGTGACCCTGTCAAAACAGCCGCAGTGCTGCTTGTAGCCTGCCCATGTGCTCTATCTATGGCAACGCCCGCGGCAGTGGTTGCCGGGATAGGCAACGGCGCCCGCAAGGGAATCATGATAAAGGGCGGCACCTACCTGGAAGCCGCCTCAGAGGTGGATTGTGTTGTTTTCGACAAGACAGGCACGCTCACGTTCGGGAAGCCGTCTGTGACCGACATTTCCACGTTTGATGGAATCGGCGCTGAAAAGCTGCTATTCTATGCGGCAAGTGCAGAGAAATTGTCCGAGCACGCGCTTTCCACAAGCATCATGGACGAGGCAAAGAAGCGCAAGATTGTGCTTGCCGAACCGTCCTCCTTCAAGGTATTCCCGGGCAAGGGTGTGTTTGCCAAGGTAAAGGGAAAGGAAGTGCTAGTAGGGAATAGTAAGCTGCTGCGTGATAACAAGGTGAGAGTTTCAAAGAAAGCTGAGGATGAAATTGCGAAGCGCGGCAAGGAAGGGAAAACACTGCTCATAGTCGCAGTCGGCGGCAAGGTTGCCGGAGTGATTGCCGTAGCAGACATTCTGAAGGAAAACTCTCGCCAAGCCGTGGAGAACCTGCGCAAGCTTGGCATAAAGAAGATTGTACTCCTCTCCGGGGACCACCGCACAGTTTCAGAGGCGGTTGGAAAGCAGCTTGGCATCGAGGATATTCGGGCAGAGCTTCTTCCGGAAGACAAAGTGCGGATAGTGGAGGAGCTGAAAAAGAAGTACAAGGTGGTGATGGTGGGCGATGGCATAAACGACGCGCCAGCGCTCTCAGCTGCAAATGTCTCCATTGCCATGGGCTCTGGAACGGATGTATCTATCAGCGCTGCAGATATTGTGCTCAAGACGAATGACATTGGAAAAGTTGCCGAAACCATACGCTTGAGCAGACAGACTCTGCGCACAATAAAGGGGAACATCGTGTTCTCCATGGCCTACAATGTGCTTGGATTCGGACTTTCGGCAACAGGCTTGTTCGTGCCAGCGCTCGCGGTGATTTTCCAGGAGGCAGGGTGCTTCTCAGTGATGCTAAATTCTGCGCTGCTGATACGGTTCAAGTAAGGGGCGGTTCAATGAAATACATATTATTCGTCTGCACCGAAAATTCGGCAAGGAGCCAGATGGCAGAGGCATTCTTCAATTTTCACAACAAAAACCCAGAATACATTGGAATCAGCGCAGGAGCCAATCCTTCCAAGACAATAAAGCAGGGCGCAGTGGACGCAATGAAGGAAAAGGGCATCGACATTTCGCAAAAGAAGCCAAAAAAGCTTGCTTCAGACATGGTCAAGAAGGCAGCCAAGATTTTCACAATGGGCTGCGCCGATGGCTGCCCGGTGACGCCGCCAGATAAGACTAGCGATTGGGAGTTGGAAGACCCTGCGGGCAAGCCGATTGAAAAATACCGTGAAGTCAGGGATGATATAGAACGCAGAGTAAAGAAACTTGTTTCTGAGATTTGATAGCCGAGCAGACTCCCTGTTTCCTAGGTGTTGCGTGACAGCGCTTATGGAGCCAAGATAAATGGGGCTACGTAGGGCTTTTTGCCCTACGCCCTCTTAGTTTGTTTGGACCAAACAAGGAGGTGCCCCATATGGCATATACAGAGGAAATTGTAAATAT
>JAPLWX010000029.1 GCA_026396415.1 Microcaldota archaeon | reverse complement strand
CAGAAAACGAATTGGTCTTTTGCAGAGAGAGCCAACCGACAATCAGCAAAAAGAGGAGTGAGGAATATAACATTTTAGGTGAAAAGAAGGGCTGGGACTGAACCGTTGAAATTGGGGAATTTTGAACCGTTGTTTACACATGGATGGATACGCGATAGTGAGGCTCGAAGTGGATGAAATTGCTGAAAAAGAGGGTGTCCTGCAGCAATTCAACTCCTACATGCACAAAGCCATGCACGAGCTCTCATTTGTGCGCGAGCGGGAGGGCTATTTCCGCCTGCCCTGCCACGCCGAACTTTGCGGGGTCTCCACCGGCATAGCCGAATTCGGGGAATTCCTGCAATCCATGGGCTATTTGGTGACTAAGATACACAGCATGGCGTCATTGGAAGGCGAAAACAACACCGAAATATCATTCGCAAAGGAGGGGCGTGAAGCACACGCCACGCTTTCAACTGTTTTTGTATATTAGCGCGCGCCAGGGGCCTGCTTCTTAGCTTAGGCCTATCTTATCCCAGTGTCTATGTCAAAGTCCATCCGAATCATATGCCCTTTTTCGATAGTGAATGATTGGGTGTAGTCCAGGCTCGGCAGCCCGAATGAGTTGCCAGCGGCATCAGTCACGTTCACCAAATAATTCCCTGGCGCGAGATTGACCCCATAATAGCCGCTGGAATCAGCATTAACCCGGGCAACCCTGTTTTTGCTTGCGGCATCATAAACATTCACGCGCACTCCGCCATAGTCGAATGTCCTGTTGCAAGGCTCCACGGGGCATAATGGGCCTATTGTGATCTTCCCATAAAGCGTGTAATTGGCTGGCGGGATGGTGTAATTTGCCTGCGGGCAGGCTGCAAACGCGCAGCCGGCGCCTTGGCGGCCTACTTTGCTGCCATCCTGGCATGTTTTCGTCTCATTTGGGCACGTTTGTGGGAGGGGCGCCGGGCAGGCTGCAAACTCGCAATTCGGGCCTTGCCTGCCGACCGCGCTGCCGTCCGGGCATATCTTTGCCTCCATTGTGCACGCGCGCGGAACAGCCGGGCCATTCTGGACGCAGCCATGGGCAAACAACGCGGCAACCAGCACTGCCATTATCAAAATCATCTTCACATATTCACCTTTTTGGCTCGCATCCTGAGATTGAGATTATTAGGAACTCTGCCATGTTGTGAAGATGCCCCAACGCTCCCTCGCGCCCCTCATTTTCCGGCAAATCGAGCTCTATCGGCTCTGGGGTGTCATCTTTCGCAGAGCCGGGTGCGCCCTCCCTCACCATTCCAAGCGCCATCAGCCCACCTGCGGCAATCGCTCCGAACTGCACCAATGGCAATTGCATATCATGCACCATTTTTATTTCAGGGCTGGCTGCCTCCTGGCGTCAACCCAGGGTCTCTTGCATCTTGCCCTTAAATATTCGAGTTTGGATTGCACTTGTTCAGGCATCCCAGCCTGTCGTTCTCGTCTATAAGGCTGTAGCACATCTTGTAATCCCTGGCTTCAGACCCGCACCACATCGCTATGCATGCAAGCCTCTGCTGCGAGCCGGAGATGGCTATGCAGGCAGTCAGGTCGGTTATCCCAGCCTGCCCTGTCACGTTCCCGGAATATGCATCCCCGTTTCCTGGTGAAGGCTCCGCGTTATAGATTCTTCCCAAGCCAAGCACCACTATCCCACCGCTGTCAATTGTCAAGTTGGCATTTGCAGGTATCCCCGCCCCGACTCCGACTTTGCCGTCCGCGCCCATCCCAACCTCTGTGTCGGTGCTGATCCTGCCGCCAATCACCTTGACATTCCATTTAGAGCTGGTGTCCACCTCAGCGCCATCAAGCCCCTGCATATGCACCACTGGCGCCAGGATGTACTTGCCGTTTCCTGTCACATGGACGGACTTGTCCGCCTGGAAGTCAAAATTCACCACTGTTGTGGAATTGGCCTTCACCATGAAGCCGCCGATAATCTTCAGGTCGCCTGAAGGCAGAGTTGCCTCATGCTCTCCGGAAGAATCCGCAATCACCACTTTGGATATATGCATGCGCACCTGTCCATATGCGCCTGCTGCAAGGCTTGCATCCGCCATGAGGGGCTGGCTCCCGCTTGCCTTGAGCTGCAGGAGGTCGTATGTGTATGGAGGCGAGGCAACGATTATCCATCCGCCTGTAGCATTTTGCACCTCGAGGCTGTCCACAGTCACTTTCACGCTCGCCACCGCGCCCATGTCTGCCGCTGCATCTGTCATGGTGAATACCACCCTTCCCTGGCTTGGCGATGCAGTCTCCCCATTCTGTGTGCAGCCTGCGGCAAAAAATGAGATTGCTGCCACCAAAGCCACTGCGAAAAGCGCCGGCATTTTTTTTGTTTCCATGCAATACCCTATCTTCCAAGCGTCAGAATCCCAGCCCCAGGAAATGGAGCAGAAGGACAAGCAATACGCCAGGTATTCCTGCAATCGCAACGGTTGCAACCGAGAAAAAATTGATTGCGACATCGCGCACCAGGAACATGTTTATTATCAGGAATATTATGATGCCTACAATCGCATTGGCAACGAGGTGCAACGGATTCTTCAGGAAGGAATACAGCAGGTACAATATGAAAATTGCAACCAGCAATGCCCCCCATTCTATATATGCGACCATCGGTATCACCTCATATTCGCCATGCTTTCCTATTCAGTATAGAACGCCACGTTGGAGTAGCGGAACAGCAGTATCAGCAGGAGGCCGATGATGCCTCCTATTGCGACTATCAGGACCGTGATTATGTTGATTGGTATGCCCACCCTGAAGATTATGTTGAGCAGCATCAAAAGGACGATTGCAATCACCGAGTTGACAAGCAGCGCAAACGGGTTCTGGATGAATACCACCAGCAGCCAAAGGGCAATCAACGCGAGTATCAATGTTCCAATTTCAACGTATTGTCTAGACATAACATATCCCTCCATTCAGTTTCTTTTCCTTTCCTCATCTTGTTGAAATGCTGCCGCACGAAACGCCGCCTATCGAGACCTCGATGGCATCATTTATCGGCCGGCCTGTAAAACCGCAGTATATGTCGCTGTAAAGAGGCATCCCCATCGCAACGCCCCCGCCTCCAAGCGGGTGTTTGGTGGTGGTGTGGTCGCATACCCATACGAGCTCGTCCGAGGGCGAAAAGCCGGTGAACTGCACCCTTGCATCATAAACGTAATTGATCAAGTCGCGCTTCACGCTGGACTGGTTTATGTAGCACGTCTTGGCTGCCTGGGGCTGCTGCACAATGAGCGTCTTTTGCGCGCATATGGCCCCATCCGCCTTTATCCAGACATCCGCGCTGCCCGGGGCGTCAAACTGGCACAGGCGGAAGCCGGAAGTCAGGCCGCCAGTGGAAATTTCGCGTATATCATTTCCGCAGTTGTAAGTGAATACCACTTTCTGTTCCGACTGCACGGCAAAGCCTATCTCAGTGGAGCTGCCGGCATTGATGGTTGACGGGTTGAGGGTAAGCGCGCAAGTGTGCTGCTTTGGCTGTTGCGGCTGGGCAGTGGCATTTTCCACGTTCGTGCCTGTCCTCGCATTGATTGCCGGCGCATTCTGCGCTTGCTGTGCTTCGGGCTGCGAAAGGGCGCCTGTGCAGCCCAGCAGCAGAATCGACAAAGCCACAGCTGCCATCAGCAATAATCCGGTATCCATCCCATCCCCCCATCATTTCCATCCTATTTCAGGCTTACGTCCTCATGATGCGCTTGCCTGCCGGGCGGTTCTTCACCATTCCCTTACCGCCCTTGCCCGCAGCCGCACGCTTCTTGGCCGCTGTCATCCGTCCGCCCCTGCTTTTCTTTGCCATACCTATACACCTCATTGTTTTATGTAGTGGAATTTCTATATTCCACTGCGGACAAATTTCTCTGGAAATTTGTCCCTCTGTTTCAGCATTCTTCAGAAATTCAAGTTTCCTCGCTCTTGGATGATTTCTCCGTCCGAGTTTCCTCAACATGCCTGCCTGATGCGTACTTGCCATGGTTCCTATTCGGGCTGGAAGTCGTGGTGGTGGTCTCGCTGCTGTGCTCCTCCTTCCCGCCGCCAAAATAGTACCCCGCGATGAACATCAGGATTGCAATGATTATCATCAGGCAGGGGAAGCCCACATAAATTGCCGGAACCAACAAGTTGGGGACATCTGCTTGTAGTTTGAGCAGTTCGGGCGGTGCGGTTATCCCGCAAGCCGCGAGCTTGCCCTGGGATGTCGATATGAAAGCCACAGTTGCCCCTAAAATGCTGGTGCCGTAATTCACCACCATAAATGTGGTTATTGCAATCATCAAAACGACGACCAAGACAAGAACTCCCGATACTGTATTGTGCTTACCCATTCAAATCATCTCCTTTTCCAAACTGCTCAACTTATGTCTCTTCGCTCTTGGTTGTTTTCTCCGTCCTCGTCTGCTCGATGCGCCTGCCGCTTTCATGGCTCTTATACGGGCTGGAAGTCGTTGTTGTCGTGCTGTTGTTGCGCCCTTCCTTTTCATCGCCATCCTCGCTGCTGGTCGATTTCTCGGTTCGCGTCTGCGAGACGTGCCTGCCCTGCTCGTACCTGCCGCTTTCGCTGCTCCTGTTGGGCGTGGAAGTCGTGGTGGTGGTCTCACTGCTGCTGCTATGCTCCTCCTTGGAGGTGCCATAATAGTACCCTGCCCCGAACATCATGATTGCGATGGCTGCCATCAGGACGGGCCATGCTATGTAAACCGGGAGCAAGAGGCTCGGGAAAGCGGTGACTGCGATCATTGCTGCGACAATCAGGACCAGTACCACTGCCAGCGTGTTGTGCTTAACCATATCCATCCATCTCCTTTTTCAAACGGTTTGCATCGGCCAGGCATCAAAATATGCCCGCCCAGCAATCAATCCCCGCCAATCCACCATTTCATTCGCTATCCGTTACCATGCCTCTTTTTCCTGAAGGAAAGCCATGGCGACTCCTCCGAAGAGCGCGCCAACAATCACAAACCCGAGGCCGTGGTAGGGCACGAAATTATCCAGGAACAGCGCCGCCCCCCAGACAATGAAAAGCACGCTTACAAACACGAACGATGTTTTCACCAGGGTTCTCTCAATAGGCTGCCTGATTTTCCTGAAGGCGCGCTCGATGCCATCAGACACCGAATCCGAGATAGAGCCTTGGACTGCTGCTCCGGAAACATCTATCACGCTCTTGATGCCCTCGATAAAGGCAAGGGCCGAATCAAAGAAACTCATCTATTTCCCCTGGCAAGCAGGGTGCCAAGGGCAACCCCGCCGATAAACGACCCCAGCACGAATGCCTTGGGGTGTTCCTTTATCATGGCCTCGACCTCGTCATTCTTCCCATGCGCATATTTCTGGGCCATTGTTATATCGCGTTGTGCTTCGTTCTGGGCCACTGTTATGGCATCGCGCGCCTCCCTCTGGAGCTCGCTTGCCCTGCCGGTAATCCCTTCTTCAAACTCCCTGTCCAAAATTCTCCCATTTTTAGTCATAATACACACCATTATCTCCCTATATTACAATTCTAATAGATTATTATCAACATACATATATATAGCTATGTACTGGCGCGCGGTAGCCGCTCCGGGATTGGCATGCCATGCGCCTCCCGCATGCGAAGGCTAGAACGGGCGCCCGCATTTGGTGCACTTGCTTGCCCACAGGATAATTACGCCGGCGGAGCGAAACGCCCGCAAGGGCAACAACAAGCCTCTGCAGGGCTGAAAAAAGCGGAACGCAGCCCGTTTAGACATAGTATTTGAAGTTCTTTTCGAATAGCGTAGCGAATTTATCATAGTCTGCCGGGTGCGCCTCGACCTGCTTCGTGTAAATTGCTTTTATTGTGTTGTATCCTATCTTCTGTTTCGGGCTTAGCGTTTCCATGAGCACGGGCTTTCTTCCATATGCCTCGGTCTTCCAGCAAACAGAAAGCACGGCATCCATGGTTTTCCAAATCTTTTCCTTGTGGATTCTCCCAAGGGGGATGGCCGGATTTGTTTCATTCTTGGCGCAGATGAAATAGTAGTTGAACTTCGAGCCCACCAGCTTGGAAAACCCGGGCGAAGAAGTCACATTCCATATTCCGGTGGAAAAGGGCGTCAGGAAAGGGTCATTGACCCTGCCATGGCGGCTGTCGTAATTGATAAAATACTGGCTCCAAATCTCTTCCAGGTTCTCCTCCGTAAGGTAATACTTGAGGATGGGCGAGCCGAAGAACAATTCCCCGGTATTCAATGTTTCAATTGAAAGCAGGTTCTTTTTGCCCAGCTTCTCCAGGCGCCCGCGCCAGTGCTTCTGCCCAGCCGATTTAATCCCCAAAATGCGGCCAAGCTGGCCCTTGGTCATCCTTCTAGGCATGGTCCAGATCAACGCAAGCAAAATCTCGGTATCCGCATAGTTGGCTGATTTTGGCATTTAGGTCACCTCCTTATCGAATGGTTTACAAATTTTAGCACTCTGTATTACTAATATAATATGCTAGTACTAATATATATACCTATGTGCTGATAATATTGCATATGAATCTGCTTCACCGGCTCCAGCTCCATAATTACCTGTTTTGGGCAGTGGTCATGGGGGTCCTCCTGCTTTCGACACTGATGGTGCTGCCTTATGTTAGCGCGATAATTTCCGCATACATCCTGGCTTTCTTGACCAGGCCGCTGTTCCTAACGCTCAAGGTGAAGTACGGCACCACGCTGGCGGCGTTTTTCTGCATTATGATTACGATCGTCTTGGTCGTTGTGCCAATTAGCCTGGTCACACTCGAAATCCTCAATCAGGTGGGCGGGGTTTCCAGCGGCCAAGGAATTGCGAACATGGTCGATACTTTTACAGCCCAGCCGTTCCTGAAAAGCCTGAACATTGACTCGGCTGGGCTCAAGGCTCGGATTGTCCTGGCTATGAATGGCATAGTCAACTCCATTCTTGAATCAATACCTGCCTTTGTCATAGGCTTGGTCGTCACCTTGAATGCGATGTTTTATCTCCTGTGCAAATGGGATGAGCTCTCAAATCACCTGAAGAAATACCTGCCATTCAAGGATAACGACAAAATGGTCGCCAAGCTTGGGAGCACGACTGACGCAATCATCATGGGCCATGGCTCGGTTTCGGTGCTCGAGGGGGTTGTCGCGTTCATTGGCTTTTCCCTGGTTGGGGTGCAGGCAAGCCTGGTCTTTGCATTCCTGCTCTTCATATTCGCCTTCATGCCTGGCATTGGCACGGAATTGATTTGGATCCCGCTGGCGCTCTATTATTTCTCCATAGGCCACTACGCCACAGCCGGGGGCGTGCTCATAATAGGCCTGATCCTCTGGATTGGGATAGAATTCTACTTCTATACCCGGTTTGTGGGCGGCAGGTCAAACATCCACCCGTTCATTCTGCTTGTCGGGGTGCTTGGCGGAATCACCGTTTTCGGGATCTTCGGCTTCATCATAGGCCCGCTGGTGCTGGTAAACTCGATTAAAATCATTGAAGAGGCAATAGAGTCGCGCGAAACCAAGGGCAGCAAAAACCAAATACTACACGAGAAGTACCAGAAATGACAGCGACCGCGGCCCAGTGTCAGATGTGGGTTCTGAAGCTCTTCTTGACTAGCTCGGCAAATCTTTTGTAGTCCGCAGGGTGCGCCCTAATCTGCTTCTCATAAAGCGTCGTTATGGTGCTGTATGTCTTTTTCTGTTCCGGGGTCAACGTGTCCATGAGCGCAGGTTTTCTCCGGTATGCCTCAATCTCCCAGCAAACCGAAAGCACGGCGTCGATGATTGCCAAAACCTTATCCTTGCTTACTGCCTTTATGCTCTCCATCGGGTTAATTGAGGTTGCAACGTTTTTGGCGCAGAGGAAATGGTAGTTGAACTTCGAGCCTATGAGCTTGCAAAACCCGGGCGAGGAAGTCACATTCCAGATTCCGACGGAAAAAGGCAACAGGTAAGGGTCGATGCCCACTCCGTTGCGCTGATTGTCATTGATAAAATACTGGAGCCAAATCGCCTCCAGGTTCTCCTCCGTAAGGTAATACTTGAGGATGGGCGAGCCGAAGAACAATTCCCCGGTATTCAATGTTTCAATTGAAAGCAGGTTCTTTTTGCCCAGCTTCTCCAGGCGCTCGCGCCAGTGCTTCTGCCCAGCCGATTTAATCCCCAAAATGCGGCCAAGCTGGCCCTTGGTCATCCTTCTAGGCATGGTCCAGATCAACGCAAGCAAAATCTCGGTATCCGCATAGTTGGCTGACTTTGGCATTCAAGTTCACCTTTTTCTATAGTTTCTTAGATGCTGGCACGCCCTCTACTGCGTTTACATGCTATTAATTAATATTACTTTTTGCTTCCCAGGCTATCTTTTCTTGAAATCTTCATAATCATTGTACGAGCTTTCAGCCCTGCCTTTGCCAGCTTCGTTTTTCTTTTCAATCGGGGGCTTCCTGCCGGCTTCAAGTTTCAAGGAGATTGCTTTCAATTGATTCAGGATGCCTGTAAGAAGATTGGAAGTATCTGCGCCTTGCGCGCGGCTTTCTGCGTCCATTGTGTTTTTTGACCTTTTCACTTTCCCCATTATCAAGCCTATCACTTCCTCCTTATTGGCAATGCCCGGGAGCTCTGTCTCGGATATCAGGTGGCTCGAACCAGCAGTTTCAATCCGCAAGGTGGCAATGCCGAAGAATCTCTCGCTTAAGCTGCGCTCGCTTGTTATGTCTTGTATGTTGGAGAACGGTATGGTGTCTGTCTTGTGGGTGAAGACGCCTTTGCGGACAATCAGCTCATTTTCCCCGAGCTGATAGGTGAAATTGCGGTAGACGATCTCTATCCAGCCAAAAACCAGGAGCCCAAGCGCCAGTGCCAAAGCGGGAAGCGCGATGAAATAGTTTACGCGGGTTATCCAGACAATGGTGATGTCCGGTATCGCGAGAAAGGCTATTGTGCTGACCAGGAAAACGAAAGCAAGCAGCGCCCCGATTGGCAGGAACCAGAGCAGCTTCACGTTCTTGTGGAGATGGACCCTTTCGCTTTCCATGGCTATCTATTGGTAATGCCCTCGCATGCATATATTGTTATCTATTCAGGGGTTGCCGCGCCCCTCCCGGTGTGTTTTGGGGTTGGCTGGATTTTCATTTTGGGCGGTTGGCTTTGAACGAGGCAAAGGATTTGCTTGCTTTTTGGCTCCACCAACTTGGAAGCTCGTTTGCGGCGAATCCGCGGAATTCATCCGAATAGATATAGGTCGAATAGCTTCCCATGCCATCCAGGCCTGCAAACTGTGCGCTTATTTCCTCGTAAATCTTCCCGATTTTCTTCCGCTCGAATTCTTGCTGCAAAAGGGAGGGCTTTCGCATCAGGAGATAATCCGCCTGCCTGATGGTGTTTATTTCAAGGTTGGCCGAGTTTTGCGAAATGAAAAGCACCGACATGTCCTTGTGCCTTGCCACGAGGATGAGCGAGGACAGGATTTTGTTTGCGGCCGACTGCGACTCGCGCGATGAGAACGTGATGCCGCCCTCGTCAATCAGGACGAACGCGCCATTCGGAACGTCTTCCACGCTGTGCACGGAATATATCCATTCAGGCAGCGTCGACTCGTCAAAGCCCATGGCGCAGGCTTTCCTGCTCCCCTTTGCAGCCAAATTCTCAAGTATGCGCATCCCAAGCGCGGACTTGCCGCTTCCCCTTGCGCCCAGCACCAGCCCGATGGTGCTTTTCGGAGACAGCAGCTTCTCTTCAAAATCAGCAAGGTTTCCCTGCAGCTGCTTTTGGAGCACAAGCGGCCGATACACTGCGCCCAAGCGTGGCTTGCTTGCTTTTACAGCGGCATGCTCTCTTGCTGCAGACGCTTTGCCCATGGCAGCGCCTGCAACCCAAATTAAAAACTTAGCAAGCAGATATGGCATATGCAGAATGCCTGATGCAACCCAAACCCAAGCATTCCAGAGTTTGCTTGCAAACCCCGCGCGTTTTTTTGACATGCGGATATAATGGCAAGCCAGGTTTATTAAATCGGGTCAAAAGCAGCGATGTTCATTCTTTCAGTCTCTTCTGCACAGCCTCGCCCTCCAGCTCGTGGAGCGCGTTCGACGCCACCCACTGCGCCGAGGGGGAGTCTATTTTGCCGATTTGGCGCGCGACTGCGATTGCCTCATGGTTGAGGGTAAGGCTCCTCTTGCCAATCTGCCTCAGCGCCCAATTCACCGCCTTCTTGACGTAATTTCTCTCGTCTGTGGAGCCGCGGATTATGTGCGGGAAGAACTTCTCGAAAGCAGCCTTGCCCGCGCGCTTGTCGTGCACGGCCAAGGTCGCCATGAGCACGTATCCCGCGCGCTTCACATACTCTTCCTTGCGAAAGCTCCACTCAATCGCCTTCTTGTGCGCAAGGTCGGTCTTGTCAAACAAGCTGCCGCAGACCTGATCGCACAAATCCCATGAGTCGAAGCATTTCACCCAATCTTCCATCTGCTTCTCGCTCACGCGCTTGTAATCGTCGATGTAGGCTGCAAGTATCATCGCCTCGTGTATCCTGGTGCGCCAAAGGTCGAAAGCCAGCCCGTGGTGCGGGCCTATGTGGCGCGCCAGCCTGCGAAGCTCCGGGATGGGCACTCCATATGCCTTCTCCACATTGATGCCGAAGCGCGCCATGCCCTCCAGGTTTTTGGGCTTGCCTTTGTTGCGCAGGTGCGCCACCAGCTCGTTTGCATTCATAATGGCAGGATTTGACGAAAAGCTATATAAGGCGCAGGCAACAGAAACTTGGCATGGCACCTGATGCAATGCTTGAAATGCCGGCAACAAAAGCCGGCAGGCAAACCCCGAAATCCCGGGAGGACCTGTTTTTCGTCACGCGCGAGGCAACCGGGGAGAGCAACTATCGCGCGCTGAAGCTGCTTGCCGAGGTGGCGCACCAATTCCAAAAAGACCCGCTGATCAAAAAGAATGCCGTGATTCCGGAGGTAATTGACAATCTCATGGCGCAGGCCATAAAAGACCCTGCCATCCTTACGAAAATGACATCCACGATAGGAGTTGAGCAAATTGCCTAAGAAAAACTCAAACGGCAAGGCAGTGTATTCCGTCAAGCTGTCGGTCGGCGGCACGACCAGGATATTCACGCTCCGCGTCGGCAAGGGTTTCACCGAGCTTTCGCTTGTCAAGGACGGCAAGTTCGTCGAAATCCTGCGCGAGGAGGGCAGCGAGGTAACGCACGAAAAATTTTGAGGTGGCACCATGCAAAAATTCGCATCCCAGCAACAGGATATATTCTCCCTTTCACTCCATGACGCCGAGGCCCAGAGTTTCCTGAATATGAAAGGGAAATTGCCGATAAATACGGTCGAGCAGCTTCTCAAAGCCGTCAATCCTTAGGGGCGCATCCAATGGGCAGAGAAAAATTCCCAAAGCCAGGCACAATTCCCTGGGACAAGATAAAGGAGGTGCGCGTCACCTCCGACGGCAAGGCATATAGCTTCGAGTTCGACCTCAACAAAAGCCGCCAGCGCATGACCGTGACCGTGGCTCCGGGGCAGACAGAGCTTACCCTGTCCAGCGAAAAGGGCGAGCCCGTGGTGAGCGCCATCCAGCGCGGCAACGAAATCAAGATTCTCGACTTCTCCGAGCGCATCGCGCTTTCCAAGCGCGGCGGGCCGTTCATGATGAACAAAAAGATAAAGAAAAAATAGCAGGCAGCTCTCTTTCTAGCGAATGGCAACTCCCAACGCAGCTAAATCTTTTTTCAGCTGACCGGCATTCTTGAAAAGAATGGTTTTCATTCCCATCTCACGCGCAGGAACCAGGTTTTCAAGATGGTCGTCAATGAAAATGCATTCTTCCGGCGCTGATTTCAGCTTCGTGAGAATCATCCGATAAACCTTTTTGTCAGGCTTTGATGCCGCGGCTTCGAATGAATATAATGTGGAATGGAATAATTCATGGTAGCCGAATTTTTTCTCGCAGTAATCCACCCACTCCCTCGCATGCACTGACAATAGTCCCAATCTGAACCCATCCTCCTTCAATTGCTCCATAATCTTCCTGATCCCCTCGATTTCCTTGAAGCTTTTCCGGACGGCTTTCTTGAGTTCGCCAGCGCCGGCTTTCCATTTGTTTTTCTCAATAATCCTTAGCCAATATTCATCCTCTGTCAGCTCGCCATGGAAAAAAGCAGCCAGCTCCGGCCCGTTCAGCCCTTTCATCTCATTTGCCTTGATTCCAAGTATTTTTTCCAGGTTGTGCTCTGCGCCAAGAAGCCCTGTAAGGTATACTTCTGAGAGGTCAAAGATAACGGCTGTAATCATCAGACCACTATTTTTTTGGTGGCAGTGCCTACCCCTGCTTTTTTATTATCGAGAAGATGTCCCCTTCCTGCAGCACGTGGGAAATGCCTACTTTCTGCCCCGGGAACTTCGCGCTTGAGCCCCAGACAAGCGCGTACTTGAAGTCGCGCGCTAAGTCGCGGTGCAGCCTGTTGCATGCATCCTCTATGGTGGCGCCCGTCCTCATCATCATGGGCTCCTTCAGGTCGGCAACATCCATGCGCGGCTTGGTATACACCCTCATCATCCGCAGGCCGTCAAAAATCGCCTTCTTCAGCTCCTCGATGTTCTGCGATTTTTCCGCGGAAACAGGCACATAGTCGAATTTTATCTCCTTGAGGTACTGCTCGCTCACCATGTCCACCTTGTTCAGCACAACAAGAGAGCGGTTGTACTTGCGGTTGCCGGCAAGCACGTCAATAAGCCTGTCCACGGTCGCATCCTCGCGGAATACAACTGATGCATTGTGCATCCCGTACTCATTTATCACGCCTGTAATCATCCTCTCGTTAAGCTTCGTGAGCGGCACGGTGGAATTTATCTCAACCCCGCCGCGCAATTTCTTGGTGATAAAGATTTTTGGCGGCTCCTCGTCAAGGCGGATGCCTATCCCCGCCAGCTCCTCCTTTATATTTGCCAATATGCCGGGCTGGAAAACATCGAGAAGTATGAGCACCAGGTCCGCGTTCCTTGCCACGGCAAGCACCTCCTTGCCGCGCCCCTTGCCTTCCTTTGCGCCAACAATGATGCCTGGCAGGTCAAGGAGCTGTATCTTTGCGCCATTGTACTCCATCACGCCCGGGATGCAGGTGAGCGTGGTGAATGCATAGGAAGCGGTTTTTGATTTCGCGCCGGTAAGGGCGTTAAGCAATGTGGACTTCCCAACGGATGGCAGGCCAATGAAAACAACCGTGGCGTCCCCGCTTTTCTTGACGTCAAAGCCGCCGGTCCTCACACCCGACTTTTTAGGCGCGATTATCTCGCGCCGAAGCTTGGCGATTTTTGCCTTCAGCAGGCCGATGTGGTATTCCGTCGCCTTGTTCTTCTGCGTGCGCGCCATCTCCTCTTCCAGCTCGCGCAGCTTCTCCTCATATCCCATGCGCCTATTAGCCCTGCCAAGCATTTAAAACCGCACAGCCACTGCCGCGGCTGCCATGTAAAAAGCAGGCGCCAAGGAAAGCATGGCCTGCAAAGCGCTGCCTCCTGGTCATAGCAGTTCTTCTTGCACAACCCTCGCCCGCAAAAGCAGGCTTTCCAGTCTGCAGTGCAGCCTCAGGGCACCTGGCACACGCCGCCCGTGCAGGATAGTCCGCTGCAGCACGTGT
>JAPLWX010000038.1 GCA_026396415.1 Microcaldota archaeon | reverse complement strand
TGTAAACACGGTGTGCCATAGCATACCTAATTAGGTATGCTAATTAATAATACCATCAGTACAGTAAAATGTCATTTCCGAGAGAAAAACTAGAGTTAGGTAGGCATAGCATACCTAATAAGCGAGAAATTCAGGTCTGAAGCTCAAAATGAACTCTCTTCTGGCTATTGCAGCCAATCTGTTGACAGTGCGATAATTGCGCAGAACGACGCAGCCAATGCGAGCAATATGCTGGGCAGGGTAGCGGAGAGGATGAAAGACACCATCTCAGCTGCGCTTGATGCAAAGATGCAGGAGACGGAAAAGGCAATTGAACTCGCAAAGAACGCCACTTCAAGTGCAGGTGGCACATACGGAGCCGACACTGTCAAGGTGGCGGCGGCACAGAAGCAGCTCGCCGATGCCCAGGCCAACCTTTCAAACGCTCAGGCAACGGTTAGATTGGCAAAAAGCGCAACCAGCTTGGGCGATTTCCTAGACAAGTCAGACCAGGCGTTCAGCGAGCTTGGAACCGTGCAGGCTGGCGCACAAGAGAGTTTAGGAACGGCAAACTCAGCGAAAACGAATATCATCGTGCAGATATTGATGTGGATTGCGGCAGTAATAGGAGCATTGGGCATTGGCTTCATGTTCTGGAAACTCCGCTCAACAAGGAAGGAAAGCAAGCCAGAGAATGGGAAGATAAAACAGCTTGTAAAGGCTGGGAAGTTCGAGGAAGCCGCACATATCTCAGACTCCAAGGGGGATCACAAGAACGCGGCTGAATATTACGCAAAGGCTGGCAAATTCGAGAAAGCCAAGGAGGCATACAAGAAAGTCCGCAAGAAGCGGAAGGGGGCATAAAACATGTTCATACTGCCATTTGTCGCCATCCTGTCTGTTTTCTTCATCCTCTTGTGGGCATCAGACCTCTTCTTCACGCTAAAGTGCACGGAAAAGAAGGGTTGGGTGCTTGAGGCTAATCCCATAATGAGAACGTTGCTGAAAGCACGCCGCGCGCACCTCTACATCTACAAAACGCTTGAGATCGTGTGCTTCATTGCGCTGATTTGGGTTGTATCGTTCCAAAACGCGGATTATTCAGTCATTTCGCTATTAACCGCAATCGGAGTCTATTCCTTCGTTGTGGCAAACGGGATGGCAATATACATGCGCATCTCAAGAAATTCCATAATTCCCTCAATCCTCTTCTTCCTTGTCTGCCTCTCGTTGTTGTTCTTTGCGTATTTGGCTTATACCACATTTGTAAGCAACGCGAACCTCTTCACTTCCTGCTCCAAGTGCTGCGATGATTTTGCAGCTCTCAAAGCAAGTTGCACTAATGCCCCACTGCCCGTGGGGATGAACAGAAGCGCGAATTCCGACCTGAACATAACAGTTCCGGGTTGAGGTAATGTATTGAGATGGTAAGAATGGGCTTAGTGATAACCAGGGAAGAGGCTCTGATGGCTGGGCATTGCCCGAACAGCCTCATTCACAGGGAGATGGAAACAAAGGATATTAGCGAGGCGATAAAGCCCCTATTTGAAGGCAGGCAACCAGACAACCTTTTCATATTTGGAGACCCTGGAACCGGCAAAACTGCGGTTATAACGCAGATTCTGAAGGGGCTTGAGAGGAAAAGCTCGCGCGTGAAGCTAATTTATGTGAACTGTTGGCAGCACTCCACCCGAATGGCAATCTATTCCCTCATTGTAAGAGCACTGGGGGAGATGATGCCGCGCAGAGGCTTAGCGCGGGATGAGGTATTCGACAGGATAATCGAGCTTATGGAAAAGGAGGGAACGCGGATACTCCTTGTGCTGGATGATGTTGACGGGCTTTTCTTCCACGGTGAGGCGCATCTGCTTTGCGATATTGAAAGGGCGGGTAAGGGAAAGCCGTTCTTCGGTTCAATATGCATATCAAATAATGGAAACCTGATGGCAAGCAAAGGTGTTGGAAGCGAGGTTAGGTTTTCCCAGTTGGAATTTAAGCACTACAACCTTGCTGAATTGGAAGACATCTTGGAGCAAAGGGCAATTATGGGTCTGGCGCCTGGCAGCTGGGGCAAGGAGGTTATCGAAGCCTGCGCTGAAAAGATGGCTGCAAGGAAAAGCAACGTGAGGAACGGCTTGGATTTGCTGTGGCGCGCGGCAAAGAATGCCGAGAAAGTCGGAAGGGCGGAGATAACGCTTGAAGATGTCAAGGCGACGGATAAATGCAATTCTTTTGGAGCAGTGGGGCAGCTTGAGGGACACTCCGCAATTCCCCAAGTCAAGTTAAGCGATGAGGAACAAGTGATTTTTGAAATAGTGAAAACCGGCCCGAAAAGCTCGACCGACCTTTACCTGGCTTTTTCCAGGAAGCTGAAACGGAGCAAGAGGCAAATACGAAACTATCTCCACGAACTTGAGGCAAAGAAGGTTCTGAACATACAAACGATTGATGGTGGAAGCCCGCTTTTGAATACCAGGATGATACAGCTTGCCAATCTGTGATTCTGGCGCGACCTTAGCCGCGACATCGCCTCCTGCACATAGTCGCGCCCAGTATATAAGCAAAAAGCCGCGACTTTGGCGCGACATTTTCACGCCATTTATCGAATAGACTCGCCATTTTCCATGCCCCTTAAAATCGTCCATATAATAGTGTCTGCATGTGCCACGAAAAGAAAGCCAATGAAAAATGCGGTTTTTTCAGGGCGCGGAACGCGCGCGCAATCCAGCAGCATGGAATTAAAAGGAAAAAACAATGAAAGAACAGCATGCCAGAGGAAAAGACAATCGAAACAAGCACAATCTCAGTTAAGGACAACTCTGGCAAACTCTACAAATTTACAGTAAAGGTCCGCTCTGGCTATAGCCATCTTATTGAACGAGCTGACCTGTCATTCTATGTTTCTTATGAAAAAATGCCCGTCCTAGGCATGACCGTATACAAAGTTCTAGATAAAAACGAGTTCCAGACAGATTCAACGTCCGGATGGACGTTTGAATTGCCAGAGCACCTCCGAAACATGGGCATCGGCTCGCGCCTTTGGAAGGAACTTGAAGGTGTGTTCTGCAAGTATCGCGTTACATCTGTTTGGGGCAACTTGGAAACCATCAGCAAAACAGATGCCGAGATAACGAGGAAAGCCGAATTCTGGAAAAGAATGGGGTTCAACATAGTTCGAAAGTACGAGATACACAAGGTTTATGTCCCGCGCGCTATCTGAACAGCCTTGCCACTGCTTCCGGCACCTCAGTCCTTGTTATCGCCTTCGCGCGCGCAATCTTTTCGTACTTCCCCCGCTGCTTCCTGTCAGTCACCACCACAATGAGCATATCGTATTCCTTTCTTATTTCCTCAAACTTTGCCTTAACGTGCTCCTCATCATAGGAGTCAAGATTGCTGCCCGTCTCAACCTCAAAGCAAATCCTCCTCTTCCCAACCTTCACTGAAACGTCCGCGCCAACCGTGGCAAGCACCTCCGGCCTGCCTCCATGCTTCCTTATCTCCTCTGCTATCCCCCAGCACAAAAGCGAGTGTTCGGGCGACTCCTGCGGCTGTCGCCTCACCACAAACCTATGGCTCCCTTTGGCATCGAAAAGGTGGCTGCGATGGTAGACGAACCCTTCGGTAGCCAAAAAGTCCTTTTGAGCGTCGCTTAGCTCGCTTTCCAGATAGAACCCGCACGCGCAATCCATCTCTCCCGCATCCTTTTTCTCCTTCTTCTTTTCCATTACAGGCATCCCCTCTGGGCGCTTTTCGTTCGGGTCGGTCGTGATGAGCGCATTTATCATCGGCGGCGCCTTCACTATGAATTCATACCTTCCCTGCTCGTTTATCATCAATCCCTGGCCCTTTTCCGCGCGCAATAAGTAGTCCCGCTCCCTGTCGTTGAGAGCGAGCGTCTTGGAAATCAGGTCAAGGTTGCTCGAATTCTGGCGCATGAGTATTTTCGTAGAGGTGGTGTTGAGTATGCTTCTTCCGCCTTCGCTGCGCATCAAATCCTCTATCTCCTGTGTTATGAAGCCTATCGAAGCATTGAACTTGCGCGAGGTCTTGATGAATTCCAGTATATAGTCCTCAGCCTCCTTGCTGCGCAGAAGCGACCAACCCTCATCAATAAGCACTACTTTGGGCTTTTTGTCCTTCCGCATCTCGCGCGAAACCAGCTCCAGCACAGAAAACATCACAAGCTGCTTCACCTGCGGTGGAAGGCTGCTCAGGTTGAAGCTCAGCACCCCGCTGTTCAAGTCCACCTTCGTCCCCCTGTCCAGGAAGCCGAAAAAGCCTCCGCGCGAGTACATCCGAACCCTGTTGAGCAGCACCTCCACGCTCTTTTCCTCGGGCGATTGCGTGCGCCTCTTTACCCTTCGTTTCATGTCCTCCAGTATGCCCTTCAGGTCGCTGAACGTGGGCGCTTTCCTTTCCCAGCTGCCTGGGTTTGCCGCGTCTATGCCCTTCTTTCTGTAAACGCGCACGAGCGCTTCATTGAGCACTCCCTTCTGGCTTTCACTCAATCCCCCGGTTATTATGTCAAATACCGAAATGAGCGTGAGCATCTTGCTTCCGAAGTCCTCCCCTGCCAGGTCGAACAGGTTGATAATCTTGTCCGAGTCCTTGGAAAGATCTATTTCCGTGCCACCAAGCCGCTCTACCAGGCCCGAATACTCCGCGTTAGGGTCGAGGACGTAGATTTTCGCCTCCCTTGAGAGGATGTGCTGCATGAGCAGGAATTTCGCCGCGTAGCTCTTGCCCGAGCCGGAAATGCCAAGGACGAAGAAGTGCTTGTTGCTCATTGCGTCGAAGTCTATGAAAAGCGGGTTCAGTGTTCTCCTTTCGTGCGCGAAGAACGTGCCTTTGCCGCGCGAGTCCACCGGATAGAGGAACGGGAAGGTGGCGCAGAGCGAGCTTGTAAGAAATTCCCGGCGCGCTTCGAGCGCGTCCACCGCCACCGGAAGCATTGATTTTATGCCATCCGCCATGCGAAAGTCCGTCCTTTTCGGCACTATGAGCATGGCGTTCATGTTTGCTTTGCAGCGCTCCTCCATGAGCGCAAGCTCCTCTAAGTCGCGCGCCTGGTTGTCTACATAGAGTGAAACGTCAAACATCTTCTCCTTGCCTTTGTAGAGAAGCCCGTAGACCTTCAGCGTGTCCTTGCGCTTTATCTCCAATGCTGGGTTGGGTGTGTGTTCCGCGTTGCCCGAAAGGAGGTCGGATGTCTGCCTGATTATCTGGTTATGGATGTTTACAAGGGTGCGGCTGATGCTTGCGGGATGGATGTGTATGGAAACGTCGTACGGCTCGCTCGTCGCCATGAACTGCTCGAGCCAGCCGTCCTCCACATTGCGAGGATACCCCACCGCCTTGATTATGCGGTGGCGTATCCCGTTGACGCCCGCGTGAGATATTGAGATGTCAAAGTCGGGCGTTATTTCTTCGATAAGGGAGGACGCGCGCTCTGACTCGGGTTCTTTCACCTGCTTTTCCTTTTTGGCGTGATTTGCGGATACTGGAGCGAAAAATGCGGCTATATCTATTTTGGTCTTGATTATGAGCCAGATTAGCGAATTGATGTGCGGATTGCCCTTTTTCGTCTCGGCTTCCTTCTCCTGTTCTTCGTTTTCCGCCACCGAGTATGATGTGAAGAGGCGCGTTAGTCTTGCGCTGCTTAGGCGCTCCGAACGAAGCCCGCACGCCGAGAGCTTTTCCTGTATTATTTGCGCCTTTTGGTCGAGCTGTTTTCGTTCCTCCTCTGCATTTCCCTTTCCCAACGCCACGCGCTTCTGCTGCGCCACTACAAGATAGTATCGCCTGCTTTTCACGTTGTTGGCTTCCATGAACTCGCGCTCGAACGTGAAGAAGTCGCGGAAGAAGGAGGCTATCTCGGTTTCGGCGCCTTCAAGGTTGCTTTGCGCTTCGGCAAACAGGTCTTCCGCGTCCGATTTTTCAGTCCTGACAAGTATCTGTACGGAGTCGGTGAGATGGTTGAGAAATTCCCTGTAATTGGAAACGAATGCTGTCTTCTGCCCCTCGTCCAGCAGGCTGAAGTTTATTGGTTCTACTTGCAGGACCGCGCGCAATGAGCCATCTACGAGAATCATTTGATTGTTTTCAATCGCGTGTATTCCCATCAGCCGCTGCGCTTTTTTGTCTGATGAGGGTGCTTTTCTCACTTCTCCGTAATAGTGCCAGGCATCTAGCACACGCTCCTCCAGATTCAAGAAGATGAAGCCTACTCCGAGAATGCTAAAGAAAGAAGGGAGAATGAGCACCGCCTGGCCCTTTATTGGGATGCTGAGCGATAGGAAGGCAAGCAGCCCGAAAAGGCAGAGATAGCAAAGCTGCTTCAGGTCAAGCCCGAAGACGATTTTCTCCCTGTACTTGATTTCGTCCGGTATGTCATAGCTCACATCATCACCTTGTCAGCACCTTCCCAGCCACTGCAAATCCCAACACGCTCCTTACGGTGTTGTTCTGTAGTATTATGGAAAGGATTGACAGGATGAAGATTAGCAGATTGACTAATCCAATCGCGGCAAAGCCGAAAAGCACGGCGAACGCGCGCGCAAGCGAATCTGCCAAGTTGGGGTCTTGCGAATTGAACAGCGAGCTTAGCCCAAGGAGTATGAGTGCGTCGAAAGTCGTCATGAAGACTATTGCGACTATTATGCTCAGGAATGCCTTGCCCCATCGCTGCGTCAGGGGCGTAAAATAGAGGAAAATTGAAAACGGGAAGAGGAAAAGCAGGAACGGGATGAGCAGGTAGCGGAGCAGGAGGGTCAGGAAGGTCAGGAACATGCCTGAGATTGCCGGGATGAGGATGACAAGCGAGAAGATGGATGTGGAAAAGCTGAGAGGGCTTGTGAAGATGCTTTTCATGGACTCGCTTGCCGCGCTTGTTGCAAGGAAGGTGCTGAAATCCAGCATTGTTCTGAAGATTTGGAATGAGAAGGTGAGTATCACGACCATTACGAGCATGTTCTCCATCCACTTTTTCGCACTAGCCCTGCCTTCTGCGTCGTTAGAGCGTAATATGAAGTAGAGCGCAAGCCCCATCAGAGTGAGCGAGTAGAGGCTTTCCACTATCGCCATTACCCCGTTGTAAGGGGTGCAGAACCACATGGGGTTGGGGGTTGAGAACATGAACTTGAAGGACGAGTCCACGAGCTGATGCGAGGAGGAGATAAGGCCCGAAACAGCGTAAGAGAAGAAGCTATCAACTATCTTGCCGGGGAGGTTTGTAAGCCCGGTTGTGAGCGCGCTTATGAGATCTCCGTAGTTCGTGGAGTTGGTTGAATCTGCGTGGGAGGTGCCTGCAAGGAGGAGGAATGCAATAATTGCGATATATGATTTTTCCATGGTATCACCCGCAATACGAGCCGCCGCCGAGCTGCGCGGCTATGAGCGGGACGAGGTAAAGGAGTACGATGCCTATGAAAACGCCCGCGATTATCTCCTTCCATTCGTTCCGCTGCTCGGGGCTCCTGTTAGTGACAAGCGAAAAGCCCGCATAGGCTATGGTGATGGTGGCAAGGAAGACGGCAATTGTCTTGAGGCTGTTGGCAAGCGAGACAAAATCGAATGCCATGCCTACCACCCGCACACGTCGCTTGCGTCCACAAGGCTCTTCACAGCCAACGGAGCAAGCCAGACGATTATCAGTCCTATCACCACTCCGCCGAGGAGCAGCTTGGCATTGTTGCGCTCCGCCAAGTCATGGCTCGTGGCAAGCGTGAAGCCAGCATATGCAGCAGCCAGGATGCCGCCTATTGTGGCAAACACCTGGATCATGCCGTATAGCCTGCAGACAGGCTGCTCTGGCGGAATTACCAGCTCGGCTGCCACAAGCCCAGCAAAGCACAGCAGCGCGGCAATTGCCATTAGTGTTTTCCTCATTCAAACAGCCTCCTTTGTCCGATTATTTCCAGGTCATTTGGGGCGATGCGTGACCCTTGCAGGATAGACGGCAGGCGGGAGCGGTCGGGTTCGTAGCCTATGGACCTGCGCCCAAGGCACGCCGCTGCCTGTACAGTCATGCCGCCACCAAGGAACGGGTCAAGCACCGTTTCCCCCTCGTAAGTGTAAAGTTTGATGAGCGCCTCCGCAAGCTCCGCTGGATACAAAGAGCCGGCGTCCATGTCCTGGCGGCTGCGCATCACCTCTCTTATGTCATGCACTGCCTGGCGCCTTTCTCCATCGCTTACCTTCTTGCGGTTGAATTTGCCCTTGCGGAAAACCAGGACATGCCCAAGGACGTTGTTCGGAGAGTAGTCCATTGGGGTGGCGCGTTGGATGAACAGGCCCCTTCGTGTGCCGGTCAGATCGCCAGATGGCTTGCGCCAGACTATCTCCTCCCGGTATTCAAAGTTCGCGCGCTGAAGGAGAAGTGTGTAGTGCGCGGGGATGGGATATTTGCACTTGTAGTTCACAACATCGCATATGTTCAGGCAGATTATGCCGCCATCCTCCAGTGCCCGGTGGCATTCTGATAAGATGAGCTGCATTTCCTGCAAGTAGTCGTTGAAGTCGTCCTGGCATTCCGTGCATTCGTCGCAGCCACCTATGTCAAAATAGGGAGGGTTGGTTATCACGAGCTGCACGGAGCCATCCGGCACTTCAGCCATCCTTCGCGGGTTGCCGATTACAACAAGGTGTTTCTTTTCCATGCACTTATTGATAGGGCAGGGGTGAGATTATGCAGCGTGGAGAAGTTGGGATTAATGTGCCAGGGAGGGGTATTTCTACGGGTCAGAAGGTTTTTATGCCCAGGAAACCCAATCTTAGATGGTGAAAACATGACCACTGGCATGCCATTTTTCGAGAGATACATCAAGGAGCAGTTGGAAAACGCAAGGGGCGTCGAAACTGTAGTTTATAATGGAAAACAAATCTGCGATTATGACGAATACAAAAAATATTACGAATTAAACGATCAGCTTTTGAGAGACCTTTTTACGGAGGGATTTTTGGATATCTGGGACTTCATTCCTGATTTCCACGTAGCACAGGCCAACCAAGCGGTCATGTCGCACGTTATCAAAGCCTCACGAATCACATCGGACCCGGGTCAAGAATTTTGGCTGAGGGCATATTTGGCTCTTCATCTCTACGCAGATTTCTATGAACTAGTGAGAAAGGAGTACAAGCAGTTATGCAAGAATCTTCCAACTGCTCAGAGTGATGAGCTGCCATTCACCACTATACGGGATAAATATGAATACGCCGTGCCCCTTTTCGAATACTGCGTCAACAAATACAAGTATGCCGTCAGCCACGCCATGTATCTAATAACCGATAAGAAGCAAGTGTTCATCTATCCCGCAAACAGCAGTGTGGCTGAAGAGATTAAATCCGAGGAACTGGTCCAGTATTTTGTCAATATATTCCTTCTTTACAATGCCCTATTCGTTGCAAAACTCAGATTGGAAAATAGCTTTTTTGAAAACGTGACGCTCAAGATGGCAAAGGATAGTCAGAAATTTGCAGATGAAACTGAGAAGATATTCAAAAACCATTACGAACATCCAAACGCCATGAGTCCAGAAGATTTTCTTGCTGCGTATGGAAAAATATTAAAGGAGCACAAGCCGCCATCCGATAAAAAAGCGGCACCGCCTAAGCCCTGAACATCACCACCTTCTGCCTGTTCGGCAGGATATCGAAATAGATAGTGAACGACTGGCTTTTGGGGTTGAAGAAGCCGACTCCGAGCTTCACCCATTTGCCGTCGTCAGTGGGCGTCTTGACCACATAGTCCGGTGCACCCTTCCCCTTGCCGTCAATTACAACCACGTTCGAGTTTTCCGTCATTTTTCCAACCTCACAAGCACGCGCAGGCCGATAGTTTCCACTTTCAGCCTAGGCGAGTTTTGCACGCGCACTATCAGCGCGATATATTTCTTGATGGTCCGGTGGTCTATGCTAGTCTTGCAGCACAGCTGGTGCACGCTCGTGCTCTCTTTTGGGATAAGCTCAAGCAGCTTCACCATGAGATTTTCATCAACCCTTCCGACCATGAGTTGTTCTGTGCGCGGAAAAAGATTTGTGCGCGACCGCAGCCAGCACATTTCCTAGGAAGGAAGAAAACCCTGAGGTATTTCCTGGGAAATTCCTCGGAAAAACGCGCGCGTTGGGGTTTAGGGATTGTCATGCATTAACGTGTCGGATTATTCATGAACCGATAAGGCACCCCTTAGAGCATAACATTGGCATGGCACTGGATATCCGCCTTGCATGCTTGAAAACCGCAGTAATGGAGGACTGGGCAGAGTTAGAAGCCTATGAAGTTGAGGGCACCCTTGTTATTCGAGTTAGGACTGGTGTTGAGGCGAACATTCTTTCTAAAAAGCGCGGTCGCCCCGCCTGGTTGCATAAACAGTAGTAAGTGTTTTTACGCCCTCTTTTTTCTCAGCATCTTTCTTTGCGCGGCCCTCTTTGCTCGGGTTACGGATCCGCGTGCGGCTGGCAGCATCATTTGGTTCATTTTCTTCTTCATCTGCTCAAGCTCGTCCATTACGCTGACTGCGCCGATGGTCTGCAATGCGCGGCCGCAGATGGCGCACATGACATTGCCAGGCAGGTTGGGAGTCTTGCAGGCGGGGCAGGGAAGCATTTCAACAGGCTTGGGCTTAGACTGTGGCGCCTCCATGCCGTAAAGTTCAAGAACCGCGCGCTGGGATGCCTCGCCATCAAGTTGCACGTAGGTGGCGTGCATGCGGCTGCTTTTGCTCCATCCCATAAGGTCGTTCATTATTGGCAGGGAGAGCTTGGGGGCCATGCGGGTGGCTGCAGAGTGCCTGAACTGGTGCACCCACACCCGTTTGCCTATCTTGGCGCGCTTGCCTATGCCTTTGATGATGAAACGTAGGCCCCGGTCTGTCAGAGGCTGCCTGCGGCGGTTCTGGCTGTTTGAGAGCCAAAGGGCTGCCTGTGGGTTGTCACGCATAGGGTGCTTGTTCAAATAGGCTCGAAGGAAGCCAACGCTTTCCACTAGGGGGAACTTGCGGACTCTTGGGGCGCTTGAGGAAGCCCTGACTTTGGAAGTGCGGATGTGAACCAAGTAGAAGTTGCCCTTGTCCTCCAGGTCGCCAATTGTGAGTCTCATAAACTCGGACGAGCGTGCGCCACTCTCCCATAAGCAATAGATAAGCGCAGATTCAAGTTCGTTGTCGCAGGCCTTGAGCAGCTTTTGGAGGTCTTCAAGGCTTAGGATGTCCCGGCTTTCAAGATTGTGGGTTTCGAAATTAAGCTCTGTGCGGTTTATCCTGGCAACGCAATGTGGCGGGGAGTCGCCGCCATTCAGGTAGCGGTAGAAAGTTTTGAGTGCGAATGCCTTGCGGAGCTTTGTCCAGCCTGCGTAATCGGTGCGGCGCAGATCGGCCATCAGCTCGTCAATGTCTTCGCGGGTGCAGTCCATCCAGCGCTTTTTCAGGAGCCTGCCGAACCACATTATGTCATCCATGAGCGAGCGGCAACGCGAAATGGTGATGCCGCGGCTCTCCATATGGCTTATAAATTTCATGAGGTCTATTTTGTTTGCCGGAATTATGGCTTCGTCTGTCTTGAGAACGTTCTTGAAATGGGCAAGCCGAACAACATCATAGGCTGCTGACGTTGTGTACGTCGGAGGAGATGAAGAAATTGAATCCATGTAGCTGTTAATGCGTTTGAAGTATATAAAGGTATATGAAATAATCCGGTAGTAAACCACGGGGTCGTGGCGTAATTTGGTAGCGCGGCAGGCTCCAGATCTCGCCCGTGCGGAAACGCGCGGGTCCTAGAATACACCTGCATGTTAGGGTTCAAATCCCTACGATCCCAATTGCGGAGCAATTGGGCAGACGGGAGAGCCTTAGCTCTCCCGGATCCCACTCCGAACCCAGGTACAAGGTGCGGCACATAACCTTCTGTATGCACCTGCTGCCAGCGGGCTGCCCGCCACACCTTGCGGGGCACCTGTGCCGCTTCGCTCCTCGGTCAGCATCGAACGGTGCTCCGTTCGACGACTTGTCGAGCCAGGCTCGACAATTGTGCAGCGATGCGTCGCTGCACATCTGATGCATTTTCGTCTAGAAAATGCGCATTCCCCCTAGGTTCGAGGTACTTGTCCAGCTTGGCTGGACAATTGCCGAACGCCGGCGTTCGACATCTTCCGCAACCCCCTCCTTTTTCTTCTCACGCTCGCCGCCTTAAACGTTTATTAATAATGCGTGGCAAAGGCGCATACGGTGCAATGGAATGGGAACTGTGAAAGCGCGCGAGCTCCTCCTTTACTCTGAAAAGATAAAGGAGTCGGACGTGAGGAACCTCTTCAACCAGATTCTCAAGTCCACAATGCCATTCCTGGGATTCATTGATTTCCGCGACTTCTTCTCGCCGAACTTCATAAACATCATCACCAAGCGCAAGATAAACACCATGCAGTTCTTTGCGCGCGAGAGAAAAGGGCTTGCGGACATGTCCATGCTCGTCTTCCCCTACAAGGTGTCCGAGCCGGTCATGCTTGAAAAGGAAAAAGGCAGCATGCTCCCGTTCCCCAAGTTCTACTTTCTCGGCGGCGCGCAGGACTTCCTCTCCCTTGCCCTGAAGGAAAGCATAGTGGAGGTGGACCTGAAGATTTGGAGGGTGCTTGGCAAGACGCTGGGCTTTGGCACCGCGGTGAACGAGAAGGGAAAGAAAAGCATAGTGGTTTCCACCAGCCCCGAGCGCTTTTTCGAGGTGGACCTGGAGAAGAACCCCGCGGTCTACATCGAGATACTGGACCCCATACCAAAGCGCATGTCGGTCACCTCGCAATACCCGGTGTTCGAGGAAACCGGCATCACCGTGGGCGTGGACAATTTCGACATCTTCCAGCACACGCTTGTGATAGGCGCATCGGGCACAGGGAAAAGCAAGGGGCTCTTCGCCCTGATAAAGTCCATACAGGCGAAATACGGCAGCAACGTCCGCATAGTGATGATTGACCCGCACGGCGAGTTCGTGCGCATGTTCCCCAACGACTACATAGTCGACCTCGTCCACAACTACATCGAGCCCCTCGACGTCGGGGGCAACAAGACGCCCTTGATGACGCAGCTCATCTCCCAGCTTCTTTCATCGGCAATAGGCGGGGACAACAAATACTCCGAGCGCGTGCTGTTCTACGCGGTGCACCTGCTCTCCTCCATAGACTCCATGAACCTGAAGAACGTCTCCCTCCTGCTCACGGACTCCAGTAAGCGCGCGGAGTTCGTCTCCTCTGTCGAGAACGACGAGATAAAGCGCTTCTTCGACGAGGAGTTCAATGACATCTACATCCACCACTTCAACGATGCCATACTGCCCGTGCTCAACTTCGTGGGCGAATACGAGCTTTACCTTGGCGGCGACAAGAAAAAGGAGGATCTCCTCAACCTCATCCGCAAGAACAACGTCACCGTGATTTCCTTCAATCCCAACTTCTTCGGCAAGCGGATGATCAACTTCCTTGCCGGCGCCGTGATAAACCAGATGTACATCCTTGCCATCACGGAAAAGCTCAACGTGCCCACCATCCTCGTGATGGACGAGTTCCAGCGCGTGGAGACCAAGGTGGTGAAGGACATCCTCTCCGAGACGCGCAAATTCAACCTCTATGCCTACCTCTCCATGCAGTACCTCGGGCAGATGCAGAAGGAGATACATGACAGCATAGTCTCGAACATAAGGAACATCGTCTCCTTCAAGCTCAACAGGGAGGATGCAACGATGATTTCATCCATCATGGAAATCAAGATAGAGGAATCCTTCAAGAAGGCGCGGACGCAAACCGAGCTTGAGGAAAGCAAGAAGGAGATGTTTGTAAGGCTTCACCAGCGTGAGTGCATTGTGCGGCTGTTCGACGGCAAGAAATACATACTTCCCATGAAGCTGCACGTGGTGGATGTCGCGCGCTGGGGCTACAAGCCATCCATGGAGCTTTCCCAGATGGATGCCGCGCATGACACGAATGATTCCGACGGCAAGCCCCCTGTCGCGCAATACGGTTCTGGGCAGGTCCGCCCGCCGCCCCAGGCGGGCAATGCGCAGGGCGCGCAAGCCCCGGTGCACCGGCAAAGCGCACATTCCCAGTCCGCAGGCGCGCAGCAGTCATCGGCAAGCTACAATGTGCAGTACGGCGCGGAAAAGAAGCCGCAGCCCCCTGTTTTCAAGGATGAGACTAAAGACAAGGAAGGGGATGAGGAAAAAGAAGAGAGTTCCCGGTCAGATGAAGACGAGGAAAAAAAGCCAGCGAAATTCTCAGACGAGCTCATGGGCATGAAGCTTGAGGAAGACTCGCCCATAAGGCTCCGCGAGGACGAGGAGCCGCACGAAGAGAAGGAAAGCGAAGAGGACATTGCGGACAAGGAAAAGGAGCTCGCGCTTGACGAGGACACTGCCTATAAGGATGCGCCCAAGGACGAAGAATCCTCTCCTGATGAGGACGAGCCGGCAGATAAGGGTGAGGCGCCTTCATCCGAAGAAGAAATGCCTGCAGACGAGGGCGAATCGCCAGAGGATGAGAATGAGGCGCCCGAAGATGAAGAGCCCGCTCCAAAATCAAAGCCCCGCAGCAAGCACAAGCCGATTTACATGCCTGAATACGAGCCTGAGGCAAAGCCAGCAAAGAAGGCCAGCAGGCGCAGCCGGGGTGAAGAAGGAAGCGAGGATGAAGCTCCTGCCCCCCGCAGGGCGAAGCGCGCAAAAGAAGCATCAGATGAAGAATCACGGGAAGAACGCTCCCTCCTGCAAAAAGAGGATGACGAGGACGCCTCCCTTGCGCAGAAGCTGAGCAGGATACGCGAAAAGGCGGCAGCGCGCGCCCGTGTGCATCAGCCCGAGGTTTCCATGCCCGACGAGGAAGAGGCAGAGGAGAAGCCATCTCCAACGGCAAAAATAACTCCCTCCAAAGCAAAAACGAGCGCCAAAAAGCCTGCGGCAAAAGCCAAGCCTAAGAAAAAGTAACTACTTCTTCGTGCCAATGCTACAGACGTCAAATCCGACGTCGCCTTTCCTTTCCAGCCTTTGCAATATGTCATTCACCACAATATGCCTTATGCGCGCGTACTCTTCCCTGCCAACCTCCACATTCCCGACCGCATGCTTGAGGTTTTTCGCATTGAAGCAGAACATGGAATCCGAGAGGTTTTCGCAGTTATGGCAGAACATGCAGCGGTGGCAGCTCTTGCACGAGTCAAGCTCAAAGCTCGCAGTCGTCTTCACGCAGTCGTTGCAGCGCAGGCAGAATGATGAATCCACCATCAATATGCCTGAGCCGAAAACCGAGTCGCAGTTCTGTATGTGCGTGCAATAGCCGCATTTTTTCGCATATGTCGCGTCGCTTATCCTGTACGAGTCGACCGCCTCGTATACCACCGGCGTTACGCCGCAGTTCTGGCGCGTGCCCAGATCAAATTCGACCGTATAGAGCGCGATTTTCTGTACTTTCTCCTTCAGCGCCGCAAAGCCTGGCAGCTCTCCTTCTGCAAGAGCTATTTCCAGCTTGCCTGCCTCCTCAGTTTCGTGCTTGCCAATCCTCCTTGTTGGAGGTGTATTCCTGCTCCAGAAATAGTTGGAATAATACGCTTGCCCGCCAAGCGCGGTTTTCGCCTCCTTGATTTCCTCCACCTTGTTCAGGAGAAAGCGCGCATGCGCGTCCAAGCCGTGCAGAGGCTTCCCGAAAATCAGGCCCGTGGTCGCCTCAAATGCCTTCTCTACCGGCGCGATGTCGAATTCCTCGCGCGGGCGGACGGCAGAGATTGGCGGTTTTTCCCCAAGAGGGGGAAATCGAAAACCGAGGGAAAGCTTTTGTGCTTCCGCAGATGCTCTGCAACCTCGGAAACTATTTTTTTCCGTATCTCAAAATACCTCTCGCGGGGAAGCTCCAGGTTGCCTATCGCGTATTTCTTGTTCCTCTGGTTGAAGCAGAACAGGCAGTTTGAGCAGCCGTGCGAGTACACAGAGAACAGCATGTCCGATGACGCGGTACACATGCTGCAGTCAAAGCTCCGCGACAGGTCGGCGCTGCCCAGTATCTTGATGAGGTGCGCGCCGCGTATGAGCACGCCCGAACCAAAAACGTGCTCAGATCCTATCCTGACAAAGGACGAGTATGCCACGTACTTGCTTCCCACGACATCATGGGACTCTTCCACGAAAAAGCTGTCCGTGCAGTTGTCCACTCCTGAGAAAAACCTGCTAACGCCGAACACCTTGTTGCCGCAGTAGAGGAAGCGCTCATGGAACGCTTCAATTATGGAGTCAATGTCCTTGATTTCATTTATGCCAAGCGCCGGGTATTTCTTCGCATAGTCTATCTCGTCCTGCGAAATGACCTTTGCCCCCTTCGGATACCTGTCCGAGCCCATCACAACGCGCTTGCCGGAAAGCGCGGACTTTCTTTCGGAAATGGGAAAGTGCCTTGTGAGCAAGTACTCGCGGAACTCTTCAAGCTCGCCTATCTCCTCGCCTAAAACCAGCCTGCAGGTGGATTTCCAGGCACTGTTGAGGTCCAATCATTCACCGTTTTGCTTTTGTGCTCCCTAAGTTAAAAACATCTATCCTGTTTGCGCGCCAATATTGTATATCCCCCAGTGCAAGCCCTTGGTTTCCTCAAGCTCCTTTCCCGCAAGCCCGAGCAGCCTCTTCTTCATCTCCATGAACCTTTCCCTGCCCACTTCCACGTTCCCAACCGCGTAGCGGAGGTTCTTGGCATTGAAGCAGAGCATGCAGTCAGTGCAATTCTCAACGTTATGGCAATAATAGCAGCCCGAGCAGTCCCGCGAGAAGTCCACCTCAAAGCAGCGGGCAAGCTTGACAGAATTGAAGCACCTGATATTGAATTCCGATGAGAGGAGCGCGGCGCAGCCGAACGCATGCTCGCTTGAGCGGGGCCAGAAGCAATAGCCGGCATATTTCGAGAAAACAACTGGTGAAGAGCGGTAGCAGTGCGCAGAGTCGCCGCAGGTCGCGCACTCAATGATATTCAGGTTCATCCCGTCCCTGTATTCCGGGCAGAAGAATGCGATTTTGCCGATGCTTTCATGCGCATTGGCAAGCGAGAGGCTTTCCGCCTCCTTTTCCCCTATTTTCAGCTTTTCCCCCGCCTCCCTTGCCTCCTCCCTTGTTAGCAGCCTGCCGGGCGGCAGCGCAAAATACTCGCAGTAATCAAACCTCCTCACAGGCTTCCCGCTTGCCGCGGACTTCAGGGTTTCGCTCCGCCTGATGTTCCTCTTCAGCCATTCCGCATAATCGTCAATGCTTCCCTGCAGCCTTCTTCCCAGCACAATGTTGCAGGTTTTTGCAAATGCCTCCTCAATCACGGCTTTGTCGGCTTTTTCAGGAGTTGCAGGGGCGGAAAGCCTGGGGGCTGAGGGCTTTGGGCACTTGGCTGCAATCTCCACAAGCGAAGGCAGCCTCTTTTCCCTTGCCAGCTTTTCCGCCATCTCTGTTTGCAGCCTCTTCTTTACCTCATAGTATTTTTCTTTCGGCAATTGCACATTCCCTATTGCATGGCGCAGGTTCTTGGCATTGAAACAGAAGAAGCACTCCTGGCAGTCGTCGAGGTTGTGCGAGTAATAGCAGTCTGAGCACGAGCGGGACTGCCAAAGCTCAAAGCAGCGCCTGTCGCGGAAAGTTTCGCAGCATTTTACGCACATCGCGCTCTCCCCGTTGCCATTCACCCCGAAGCCATCCTCGTTCAGCCTGCCAAGCACCGAATATGCTATGTACTTGCATTCGGTGAGCTTGCCTGTCTGGAGCATGTAAAAGCAGTCGGTGATGCCCGAGCTTTTCTCCACATACTGCGAATTGCCCAGCACCGCGCTTCCTGCGTAATAGAACCTGCCTTGCAGCAATGAGACAATCAAGCCAATATTATTGATGCCGTCAATGCCTGCGGGAAGGGGGGCTGCCTTCTTGGTGAAATCAATCTCGTCAAATGAAATCCACCTGCTCCCCTCGGCATAATCCCTTATGGCATAAGTGACGTCATTCCCGGAAACAGCCGACTTCCTGTGCACCAGCCTTTCGCCCATGTCCGAAAGCCACGGGCCGAATTCCTCAAGCCTGCCCACTTCCTTGCCGAAAAGCACCCTGCATGTGCTATCCCACCTCTTCTGCAGAACAGGCAGCGCGGCTGGCGGTTTATCCATATCGCAAATTATGCCCTCTGTCCAACTTAATGCTTTATTGGGCATATGCCCTATTTCTTGCCGCTTTTCTCAAGATAGCCCTTCACGAGGTGCGGGAACAACTTTGCCTCCGCACGCCTCAGCCTCTCCTGCATGCTTCTGCGCGAGATTTTGGCAGCCTGCGCAAGCTGTACCAGCCCCACGCCGCGCGGCCAGGAGTAGTAGCCGCTCATGAGCGCGACCGCAAGCGCGTCCTTCTGCTTGTCCGTGAGCGACGGCCCGGTTATCTCGCTCCGGTAATCGCCCACGCGCATTATCTTCACGTCGCCAATGGCTTCCAGCTCGTGCGCGAGCTTCTTTATGCCCTTGGGGTCTGGCGAAACGACATTGTAAGTCTCAAACCCGTCCTTGGCAAGGACCGGCGAGGTGGATATCGTGCCGCTCTGCAGCACCTTTTCATAGCTCGAAGAGGGCATGTAGGCATTCAGGAGAATGAGCGCCTGGCTGCCCGACTTCTCAAGCACAGTGAGCCTTTTCGTGTCATTGTGGCGCTTGACATATGTGAGGTACTCATCAACTTCGGAGGGCTTCTCCGCCCTGACATTCCACATAAGAAGATAATCATATTTGCCCGGTTTCCGGTCAAGATAGACGACCGGGCTCACCTCGTCCAGCCTGATGTGCGGGAACTTCTCGGTGGATATGCTGGTCTGGCAATTCTGGTGGTAGAAGCCTATGGTGGCGGCTTTGACCTTCTTTTCCTTCCACTTCCGGTTTATCTCGTCCTGCTCGCGGCTCATTTCCTCGCCCCTATGCCGTAAATGCTCCACGCCAGCTTCTTCTCCTTCGCGACTTTTGCCGCAATTTCGTCTTGCACCATCCTCTTCACGCGCGCATACTCCTCCTTGCCGACCTCTACATTGCCCACAGCATATTTCAAGTTCTTCACGTTGAAGCAAAACAGGCAGTCATGGCAGTTCTCAACGTTGTGGCAAAAGTAGCAGTCTGAAGATGAATTGCAGGAATCGCACTCAAAGCAGCGCTGGAGCTTCTGCGAGTTGTAGCACTTGACGCAGAAGCTGCAGTCCAAAAGCGAATCGAATCCGAAGCAGTGCTCTGAAGTCCTGGGCCACATGCCGCACGCGCAGTATTTCGCCTCCACCATTGCCGAGGTGAGGTAGCAGTACGAGGTATGGAGCGACATGTAGGAATCTGTCACGAATGCATTTTTCCCCTCCCAGAACTCGATTGGGAAAAAGCCAATGCCGCCTATGCGCTCATGCGCATTTGCCATGCTTATGCTTTTCGCCTCCTGCTGGCTTATGGCGGAGTGCTCTCCCAGCCACAGCGCCTCCTCCATGGTGAGCAGGCGGTTGTCAGGAAGCTTGGGCAGGGCGACCACAAAGGGCAGGAAAAGCACATCCTTGCCGCTTGCCGCTGACTTGAGCCTCAAAATCGTGTGCGTGTGCTCCAGCAGCCATTCCCTGTAGCTGTCAATGCCGCGAAGCTCCGTGCCCAGGACAAGCTTTGTTGTCTTTGAAAACTCCCGCTCCACCTCAACTTTTCCCCCGCCTTGGTTTGTGCCTGGGATGTCGGGAATTTTCGGCTTGCTCCAGCTGCTCCTTGCCAATATTTCAACAAGCGAGGGAAGCGCCTTGTCGCGCTTGAGCATCTGCGCCATCTCGGCAAGCAGCCTTTCCTTCACCTTGAAGTATTCCTCAGGCTCAAGCTGCACATTGCCTATACAGTGGTGCCTGTTCCTCAAATTGAAGCAGAACATGCATTCCGAGCAGAAATCAAGGTTGAAAGAGTAGTAGACATCGGCGCAGTTCTGCGTCATCCACGCCTCGAAGCAGCGTCTGTCCCTGTATGTCTGCGTGCAGCGTATGCAGAACTGCGACTCCCCGCACCCGTGCGAGCCGAATAAATCCTCATTCAGCCTTCCCAGCGTGCTCTTGTACATGTACTTGCAGTCCCCGTAGAGCGCAGAGTCATAGACAAAGTGGCTGTCTGAAATATTCGCGCTCCTCTCTACGTGGCTGGATTTCCCGATGACAAGGTTGCCTGCGTATGCGAACCTGCCCAAAAGCGCGCTGACAAGCGAATCAATGCCCGCTGCCCCTGCAAGCGGCACAGGGGCGTATTTTTTCCCGTAGTCTATCTCGTCGTAGCTTACGAACCGCGCATCTGCAGCATACTCCTTTATGCCCAGCACCACGTCCTTGCCGGAAACATGCGACTTTTCGTGCCTGTTCACCTCAATCATGCCGTCAAGGTAATCGTCAAACTCCCAGATATCGCCAACCTCTGATTTGAGCAGTATCTTGCACGCGCCTTTGAAGCGCCTGTTCAATGCCTCAAGGGTTTCACTTCTTGCCATGCGATGCACCGATGTTGTAGATATTCCACTCCAGCTTTTTATCCTTCTCAAGCTTCGCGCCAATCTCTGCAAGGAGCATCTTCTTCACGCGCGCGTATTCTTCCTTTCCCATCTCAACATTGCCTATCGCATACTTCATGTTCTTCACATTGAAGCAGAACATGCAATCATGGCAATTCTCGGCGTTGTGGCAGAAGTACGAGTCAGAGCAGTCGCGGCACGAGTCGCACTCAAAACAGCGCTGCAGCTTCACCGACTGGTGGCACTTGAAGCAGAAGTTGGAGTCGAAGATTATGCCGCAGCCGAAAACATGCTCCGAGCTTCGCGGCCAGAAGTCCACCGCAGAGTCCTTCGCCTCATTGCAGGGGAAGGTGCAGAAGCAGTTCACGCTGTTCGCATAGGCCATGCAGTCCACCATGTTCCTGCTTGCCGCAGCCTGGAATTCCAGCGCAAAGTAGGCAACTCCGCCTATGCGCTCGTGCGCGTTTTGGAGCGTGATGCCCTCCAGCCCGGAAATGGAAGGGCGGAGCTCGTCCAGCCTGAAAGCCTCGTCCTCAAGCACAGTCCTGTCCTTTGGAATGTCGAGGTAATTGGCATACCCGCCCACGAATATTTCCCTGCCGGTAAGGACTGATTTCCTCTTCTCGCTTTCCTTCACATGGGACTTGAGCCAGGGGGAATATGCAGAAATGCCGCGCAGCTCCCTCCCAAGCACAATGGACGAGGCATGGGAAAACGCATCCTCCATGGGCTGCATGTCTTTCTTTTCCCGCTTTCCAGGGGTGAATCTTCCCTCAAGAAGCGCCCTGCTTTCCTCCCTGGTGTCCTTGGCCTTTGCCACGATGTCAAGAAGGGAGGGCAGCCTCTTTTTCCTTCCCAGCTCGTCCCTCATCTGCGAAAGCAGCCTGGATTTTATTTCGGAATACTTCTCACGCGGGAGTTTTGTGTTCCCTATTGCATGCCTTGCGGAGCGGGAGTTGAAGCAGAAGATGCAGTCGGAGCAGTTGTTCAGGGCAAACGAATAGTAGCAGTCCGCGCTGTTTGCAGTCATCCATATCTCGAAGCAGCGGCGCGTCTTGTAGGTGTCGTTGCAGCGCACGATGTATTCCGAGTCGCCGGGCATGGCGCATCCGAAGACCGAATCGCACAGGCGCGCCATGCTGTCGTAAGCAATGTATTTTGAATCTCCCACCTGGCTTGATGATGAGACGTAGAAGCTGTCTGAAACATTTGAGCTTCTCTCAACGTACTTGGAATTGCCAAGCACGATGTTGCCTGTATAGACCGCCCGCTCTGAAACCGCGCGCGCAAGCGAATCTATATCCTTTATGTCATTGATTGATATGGGCTGGAACTTCGCGGCAAAGTCGTTTTCCTCAAATCCCATTGCCTTGGCGGATTTGGCATAGTCGTCAACAGAAAACGAGACTTCCTTGCCTGACACTGATGAGCTCCTGGTAAAGACAGCGCCTGCCATCTCAGAAAGCCATGCTGCATAATCTTCCAGCGGGCCTATGGGCTCCCCGAAAACCAATTTGCACGTGGAGCCCCATTTCCTTTCAAGCACATCTGAAAGTTCGCTCATTTCCTCGCCCCGATGTTGTAGATGCTCATGCCCAGTTTCTTGTCCTTCTCAAGCTTCTGGGCGATTTGCGAAAGAAGCGCCTGCTTCGCCTCGGCATACTTCTCCTTCGGGTATTCCACGTTGCCGATTGCGTTCCACTTGTTCTTCACGTTGAAGCAGAACATGGAATCATGGACATTCTCGCAGTTGTGGCAGAAATAGCAGTCAGAGCACTGGCGGCTGGAATCGACCTCGAAGCATCTTGAGAGGTTTGCAGACAGGAAACAGCGCATCACGAAATTCGATTTTCTGATGGAATTGCAGCCGAAAACCGACTCGGACTCAAGGGTGTAGAAGTTGTAGGCGCAGTTTTTCGAATAAAGGTTGAGTATGCCTTTGAAGCAATTCACCGCATCCAGGTTTACCTGGCTGTCAATGATATTAGAAAGCTTCCCATGGTCAAATCCTGGATGGAAATAGGCGATTTTGCCAATCAGTTTGCCAGCCTTGGCCAAATCAAGCTCATTGAGTTCTTCAGTGCTGATTTTGAACGATTTACCGGCCAGCTCCGCCTCCTGCTCGGTCAAAAGCCTGTTTTTCGGGTAATCCATATAGCGGGCGTAGTCCGCAACCGTTATCTGCTCACCGCTCATCGCGGAGTTGCATTGCACGGTTTTCCGCGTGTATTCACGAAGGTATGCCCCGTACCTTTCCACGCCCTTAAGGCCTTTTCCAAGGACAACCGCGGTTGTTTTTTCGAACGCGTCCTCAATCACGTCCTGCCTTTGTTCCTTTTTCCGGAGCGGCTCAAGCTTCTGCCGAAGGGCTGAAAGGGCGCGCAGGTCCGGCTCAGAGCCGCCAACCATCTGAAGCAGGCTTGGCAGTTTTCTTTCTTTCCTGAGAATCCCTGCCATTTCAGACAGAAGCTTCTTTTTGAGTTCTGCATATTTTTCCGGCTGGAGCTGGAGATTGCCTATGGCGTTCCTTGCATTCCTCAGGTTGAATGAGAAAAGGCAGTTTCTGCAGTTGAAGAGCTTGTGGGAATAGAATAAATCAGAGCTTTGCTCAGAGCCATACGTCTCAAAGCAGCGGCTGAGGAAGTTGGAATCTGATATCCTTATGGAATTGTTGCAGTGCCCGTGGTTTATTGTCCCAAAGACGCCTTCCGCATATTCCATATTGTATCCATAAGCAACGTATTTCGAGAAGCTGATTTGCGCAGAGCGGTAGATGTAGAAGCTGTCAATGATGTCTGCGCTCCCATCCACGAACTTCGAATTCCCAAGGACAATGTTGCCTGAATAGCAAGCCCTTTCCGAAACCGCCCCAATGACCGAATCAATGTCCTTCACTTCGTTTATTGACAGCTGCCCGAACTTCCTGTTGAAGTCCACCTCGTCCAGCGAGGCAAAATTGGCCTCTTTTGGATAATATGGCAATACGAATGCCACCTCCTTGCCGGACGAACCGGATTTCCTGGCAAAAAGGGGCAGAGTGTTTTCCGCAAGCCATCCGCCATATTCTTTCATGTCCCCTATCTCTTCTCCAAAGATTGTCCTGCAAAGGGTGTTCCATCTCCTATTGAGCTCGAAGTAGGTTTCCGATTGGTCATTTTTATCCATGCAAGAACCTCAATCCGTATTCATGAACTTCCAGTTTATCTCGCCCTGTTCCTCGCTCATCCCTTCGCCCCGATGTTGTAGATGCTCATCTTCAGCCCGCGCGTGCTGTCAAGCTCATCCGAGAGCTTTGCTAGTATGGCATCGCGCGCTTTTATGTATTCCTCGCGGGAAAGCTGCGTGTTTGCGATGCAGTGGCGCGCGCCTTTCATGTTGAAGCAGAACATGCAATCCGTCAATCCTTCGCAGTTGTGGCAGAAGTAAGAATCAGCGCACTTAGTGCAGCCGTCCATCTCCAGGCAGCGCGCAAGGAAATTGGAGTTGTAGCACTTTATGCAGAACTCCGACTCCAGCGTCCAGTTGCCGCCATATGTGTATTTTGAATTGAGCGCAAGCGTGGCATAAGCGGTGTTTTCCGCATTTGTGGCGTCAAATCCCTTGTAGGTGTTCACGGCATTGAACACGCACGGCGTCGTGGCTGCATTCCTGCTCTTGCCGCTGTAAAACTCCCCTGTGAAGAAAAAGCTGTCCTTCATTGCGGCAAACATCCCCTCGAGCCCCTCCAGGCAGCTTGAAGGCATCTCATGCTTGCCGATTTCCATTATTTCCGGTACCGATACCAGCCTGGAGCGCGGCATCATTGAATACATGGAAAAGTTCTCGGGTATGTAGGATTCCCGCCCATACGGCGTCTTTATCGCAATCGCCCTGACTGCGCCCTGCTCCAGCCAGTCCGCATATTCCTCTAGTTTATGTTTTGGAGGCTTTTTGAAAATTATCCCGTATGTGGAGGCAAACCCCTTTCTCACAATATCGACATTCTGCACATCCTTTTCCTCCTTCACGCTGATTTTCGGGATGCTTTTCGGGAGGGTGTCAGGGACCAGCTCAAACAAGGACGGGAACGCCTTTTCCTCCGCCAGCCGCTCAACGATTTCGGACATTAGCTTTGCCTTGAGCAGGGCATACCTGGTTTTTTCCAGCTGGATGTTGCCTATCCTGTAGCCGGCGTTCTGCTGCCCGAAGCAGAACATGAGGTCATGGCAGTTCAGGCACGCATGGCAAAACGCCAGGCCTGTCGAATCCGTGACCATGAATGACTCGAAGCATCGTTTCACATTGTACGCCCCTGCCACTCTCAGGGTAAACTCGCACTCGCCGTGCCATACGCACCCGAACGCGTATTTGCACCCCCTGCGTATGAGCGTGGACGCGCAGGCGTGCGAGCAGTTCTGTATCTGGTTCGAGGAATAAATGTACTGGGAATCCGTGATGAGGTCGGACGAATCAGCAAACGCGGTGTTGCCGAGTAACCTGTTGCCTGAATACTCGCACTTTTCAAGAAGCGCGCGTCTCAGCGAGTCGATGTCCTTTATGTCGTTCATGGACAGCGCATAGCTGCAGTTGTGCTCCACCTCGTCGGCAGACACGAAGCGCGCGTTTTTCGGATAGCGGTCGGTGGCAAGCGCCACCTCCTTTCCTGAAACATGCGATTTCCTCTTCGATGAAGGCGGCGCGTAGTAAGAGAGCCAGGGAAGGAAATCATGTAGCTTGCCCATCTCCGCGCCGAACAGCACCCGGCAGGTAGCGTCCCAGTCCTTCTGCATCTGCCTTTCTAGCACGGCGTCCATGTTATCGGCACACTTTTGCTGTCAAATATTAAAAATAGGGGAGCACGGAGCCGCGCCCATCAGTCCAGCACAAACCAAGGCTTCTCGTTCGTCCGTTTCCTGTTGGCAATCGGGTAAATGGTTGGCAAGTCAGGCGCAAGGACATCGTAGCGCGGGCCGTTGTAGGTCATGAAAATTGCCTGCTTGAAAGCCCGCTCCAGGGTTGGCTTCTCGGCAAGCCGACGCTCAACATATGCCCTTGCCCCATTCTCTTTGTCCTCTCCCTCATAGTACTTGCCTGCCGATGCAACAAGTATGGGCCAGTAATCGCTCTGCTGCACGCGCGCAAGCCCCTCTTCCACTCCTTCCGGCTCAGCATGAGCCCGCGCGAGCACTTCACTCAGCCTCAAAACAGTGTGCCCCCTGGCGCGCGCATACCTCTCAAAAGCGCCAATGTAGGAATCATAGCCATACACACTCATTTTATCCATCAGATTAAGTGTAGCGTGCGTATCCGCCATTACCATGGTAAGGCGAAAGCCAGGCGGGTAAACCTCCTGCACATCGTGCAACATTGCGTCAATAATGTCGAGTGCAGCCGCCTCGGCGCCATCCACAGCGCCTTTTTTCCACACACCCCAGAGCATGAAAAGCCCAATCGGCTTCCTTTTTGCCATGGCGAGCCTGATGGCGCCTTTCAGCCTATCCGGATATTTTGCGTGGAACCTGCAGCGCTTCTTCCTGGTCATTCTCCGGACTACCTCATCTTGCGGAGAACGACCCGGAGCTATTGCTGCTGGCGCTGCGCTCTCCGTCATCAAGCTGCTTATTTCCCCTGTTTTTTGCACCTGCATTCACCGCAGCAAATATGCAAATTTAGCTATTTATAATCTCTGAGTTATTTTCTTTAAAAAACATAATTATTTATACTTTTTCTTATATAATTTAAAACTATGGACTTGACAGACAGGAAAATCCTCTATGAACTTGACCAGGATTCGCGCCAGTCCTACAGCTCAATTGCCAAGACGCTGAAAACCAGCCCTCAGGTTGTCAAGTACAGGGTGGAAAACCTACAAAAGTCAGGCGTGCTGCAGTACTGCTGGCCCATGATAGAGTACCGGAAGGCAGACTACTTCTTTGGGCTATACTTCTTCAAGCTGCAGAATATGGACAAGGAATCGGAAAAGGAGCTTTTTGATTATCTCAATAGCCACCGTTTCATTCCCATCATAATGCGCGGCGAAGGATACGCAGATCTCATAATTGCCATCTGCGCCAAGGGGATATTCCACCTGCGCGACATCATCACAGAGCTTTCCAACCGCTTTGGAAAGAATTTCCGCGAATACGACACCACAATTCCCATCGGCTTCACCCAATTCCACCGCGCTTACCTGATTGATGCGGAAAAAAAGCAGCCCAGGGAAGCATACACTGCTTTCACCGGCGCCGAAGTGCGTGAAGAAATGCTTTCAGAAAGCGAGCGGAAAGTGCTTTCCATGGTGAATTACAATGCACGCGTTCCGCTGGTGCAAATCGCGCGCAAAATCGGCATTTCAGAAATATCCGCCAAGAACATCGTCAAAAAGCTGGAGAAGGTAGGCATCATCCAAAGCTACACCATCTTGCCCGACCACGTGCTTCTGGGCAAGCCGCGCCACCGCGTCCTGTTCAAGCTTGCAAACCTCACCTCCCAAAAGGAGAAAATGCTTTTCACCTACTGCCAGCTGCACCCGAATATTGTGCACCATCTCCGCGTGATTGGCAATTGGGACCTTGTGCTTGACATCGAGGTGGAGCGCGGCGAGCCTTTCAGGAAAATCATCCAGGAGATGAAATACAAGTTCTCGGACATTATCTCTCGTGTGGAGCCTACCTACATTTATAAAATCGACCAATTCAGGGATATTCCAATAGAGTATCCAAAGCTAAATTCAAAGTGAGCAAATGGAAAAAATCTCACCAAAAATCATCAACTCCTGCAAGGGCTGCACCGCGCGCTGCTGCCGCGTGCTTTCCGTGGTGCTCACCGTGCCCGAGGCAATGCGGCTGGTGCGCGCGTCAGGGAAGAAGCCGCAGGAAATACTCGAGTTCTCCTCAGGGGTGAATTACCGGCACACGCCCCACTATCCGGTGCTCGCGCTTGAGGGCAACCAGCTGCGCGACTATTTCCTTGTCATGCGCCACTCCGGCGAGGACTGCGTCTTTTTGGGGAAGGACTGCGCCTGCGCGCTTTACAAAGACCGTCCGTTCGTTTGCCAGCTCTACCCCTTTGACCTGGACGGCGCGGAAATGAAGAAGCGCGCGCTCTGCCCGGTGAAGTTCGCAAAGGAGGCGGAAATGCCCAAGGTGGCCGAGGCGCTGCGCGCCGACCTCATACGCCACGGCGAAATAGTGCGCAAGTGGAACGTGCTGCACAAGGAAAAGCCTCAGCTGGAGGCGTTTTTCGGCTTCCTGGAAAATGAGGGGCGTTTATAGGCGCACAAGCAGCGTGGTCCTGTACAACCGCTTGCCGTTCTTCTCGCCCGCGAGCTTTTCGGTGCGCTGGAAGCCCAGTTTCTGCGCGTTGAGCGCGGCAATCGCCTCGCTCCTGCTTCCGCAGTAGATGTCTATGCCTTCCTTGAGCTCCTCTATCTTTGGGATGAACGAGCGCGACTCCACACGCCTAGTCAGGATGTCTGCCATCCTCTCCACCTTGAGCCTGTCGCCGCCGCGCACCTGTATTATCGCCTCGAAATACTGCGAGTTGGAGCGCGCGCATTCCACGCACTGCTCCTTCCTGACAAGCACAAGCAAATCCCTCTTTATCCTGCCTGATGGCGTGTCGTACTCCACGCTTGCCATGTCTTCGGAATAAACAGGCATGCAATCCTTGAGCTTGAGTAGGCGCGTGGCCTCTGCCTGGACGGTGGTTCCCTTCTTCTTCCTGCCCTTGTCCAGAACTTCGCCGCATTTCGAGCAGATGGTGACCTGCACATTGGGCAGCTCGCCGATGGCAGTCTTCGCGCACTCCATGCAGAGCTCGCCGTGGAACGCAACGTCCGTGTCGGGTTTTCCGCATTTCGGGCAATAACGAGCCATACGTCTGCTTAGAGGATACGTATATATATCCATATATCCTAACGTCAATGGGAGTTTTATGGACAGCGAAGACGACGAAAGCTACAGCGCGAACTCTGAAATGCGCTACATATCGCTTGAGCTGATGAAGCTTGCCCAAAAGTCGGGCAAGAGCTTCCGCGAGATTGCGCGCGAATACATGGAAAACACCGCGCTGCTGCAGGAAATGATAATCGGCGGGGACGAGGCCAGCACTGCCTCCAAGAAGAAGGGGTCGTCCACCCGGGAGAACAAATAAGGGGGCATCGGCTATGCAGGAAGCAAAGAAAAAGGCCATCGCCCTGTCGAAATACTTCGTCTCACTCCCGCATCCCGCAAAGACCGTCATCGCCATATTCGCGCTCTCCTTTCTTTTCGGCATACTTTTCTCGGTCGCAAGGAGCAGTGAGTTCACCCCCCTTGCGGCAATCGCAGGAGGCTTTGACGGCGTCTACCTCCTTGCATTCCCCGCGGTGCTTTCCGCAGTGGGGCTTTTCGTGCTGCGGAGGAAGGCGATTTTCCGGCGCGCCTCCTTCCTCGCCCTGCTCACAGTCGCCTGCTATGGCGCATTCTACCTTGCCTCCCTCTTCCTGTCAAATGTTGTCCCTGGAGCATCCAACCTGGTGTTCGTGGGCTTCGGAGTCTCATTCGCCCTCTGGTATTTCCTCCTCATGATAGCATTCGACTTCAGGAAAAGCGCGGCGCTGCTTTCGCTGATGCAGCTTGCCCTGTTTGCATTTTTCTTCCTGACAGGCGCGGGCTTTTACAGCCCTTTTGACCCTGCAGGCGTGATGCTGCGCGTATTCCTCTCCTCGTTCGTATTCATCTGCGCCATCTACCTGATGTTCTACGTGGTCTCCGCGCCCATGAAAAAGAACCTGGGCGTCTCCTCAATGGACGCGCTTTCCATGTTCCTCTCCCAGTGGCTTTACGGCGAAAAGGACCTGGAGGCGGTGTTTGACGAAATAGGCGAGGATGCGGAAACGCTGGTGTGGCTTGGCCGCTTCTCCGGCAAGGGAAATGATACTCTTTTCGTGGTTCCATACATCCACTTCGGCCCTTTCGGCAACCTGGGGGGCAGCGAGTTCACGCATATGATATCCGCCGCGCTCTGCCCTGATGGCAGGCGCAATGTCTTTGTCTTCCACGGGACTGCAACGCATGACTTCAACCCTGTCACATCCGACGAGGCAGGCAAGGTCATCGCAGCCTGCAACCGCGCGCTTGCGCGATTGCGCCTTGCGCCTGCAAGGCTTTCGCACAATGTCTGCAGGGTGGGAAGCGTGAGGGCGTCTGCAATGCGCATAGGCGATTCGGCTTTCCTTTCCTACACGCGGGCGCCAAAGACTACCGAAGACATAAATTTCGGCCTGGGCCTTGCGCTCATGGAAAAGGCGAAAAAATACATGAAAGACGCCTGCGTGGTGGACGAGCACAATGCTGAAACAGGCGACATCTCCTCTGTCGAGGTGGGCAGCCACATAGGCTTTGAGATGCTTGATGCCACGGAGAAACTTCTCTCCTCCCCCCATAAGCAGTCTCCCTTCCTGTTCGGCAGCGCCGAGGCCAAGCTTTCCATTGCCACACTGGGCAGCAACGGGCTGAAGCTCGCGCTTTTCGCGCAGGGCAAGAAGCTCACCGCGTTATTGCTTGCCGACTCCAACAGCGTCACGCCCGACTTCCGCGAGTCCCTCCTCTCCCTCATGTCCGGGCTTGGCAAGGAGCACGGCTACTCGTGCAACGGCGAAGTGATGAGCACGGACACCCACCAGATAAACACCGTGCAGGGCGTGCTGCACCCGCTGGGCGCGGACGACAAGGGCGCAGTCTTCAGTGCGGTGCGCAAGCTTTTCAGCGAAGCGCTAACGCGCCTTGAGCCGGTGAAGTTCGGCGCATCCTCCGAGCGCTTCAGGATACGCGTGTTCGGCACAGGCCAGTCCGCGGAAATTGCATCCACGATAAACGCAGTGGTCGCGCTCCTCAAGCTCGCGCTTCCCATCATGCTCATAGTCGGCGCCGTGCTCCTAGTCTGGGCGCTGGGGAAAATCTAGATTTTCCCCAGATTTTGGCGCAAGCCAAAAGAAGATTGGGAAAATCCAGGTGTTGCGCGGCAGCGCTTATGGAGCCAAGTTAAACGGGCAACCTATGCTTTCTTATAGCTTGCACGCGCTGCAAAGGGCATGCGCGAGCGGCATTGCCATGCAGCCCTTCTTGCAGCCTGCTTCCTGTCAATCTCTTTCCTGCTCCTTGCAGGCTGCTGCGGCATCATTGAGCCTTCTGGCGATGAAGCCAATGCCACGAACCAGAGCGGGGAGCCGCCCCAGAACAGCCCCCCTCGGGTCAACCTGGAGCTCAACAGGACCGAGGCGCCCACTCCCTTTCCCATGAGCTACAGCTACTGGTGCAACGACCCTGACGGCAACCTGGCTTCCTGCGAGCTCAAAATTGACGGGATTACGTATGCGAGCGGGGCAAGCCAGGCTGCGCTGCTGCCTGAAGGCTATGAGAAGCCGGATTTCTACTGGGAAGCATTGAAGACAGTCGGCAACCACACGCTGGAAATAAGCGCAACGGACAGCGAGGGGCTGACTGCATCAAAATCAGTTGAATTCACGGTGCTCAAGGGGGCCTATCTTTCCAAGAACGGCTGGTATGTCTGCAACAGCAGGCCCGACAACCCCCCGTGCGACACCATGCTTGCAGGCTATTGCGACAAGTTCGACGAGACGGATTTGGCGGTCAGGCAGGCGGCGTCGCAGGCGATTTCCAAGCATCCAGGCGCGTTTTCAATCAACCAGCTGCTCGACATCTACGATTATGTGCGTGCCAACGTGTTCTACCAGAACGTGCCTTTGGACATGTGGCCCCCCTACTACCCCAACCAGACGCTTGCCACCAAGTCCGGCGACTGCAAGAACCAGGCAGTGCTCATCGCGTCCATGGTGGAGGCGATTGGCGGCTCTGCGCGCGTCCTTCTCATACCTGAATGCCAGCACGCGTTCGCCGAAGTATACATAGGCAAAAACATCAACACCTCCATCATCAGCGGGGCGATAGGCTCGCATTACGACACCAACGGCAAGGGCGTGACCTACCATAGCAACAGGAACAGCAAGAATGAAACCGAATACTGGTTCATTTTCGACACGGCAGGCGGCGCCTTCCCGGGCGAGACCCTCCCCGAGTGCCTGAAGGTGAATTATACATTTGAAGTGCGGGACTGCAGCCGCCCATTGGACGAGCTTCGCGGGGCTGAGAGCCAGGGCACGGCATACGGCCCCTACACGGACATAGACGAGACCAAGGTTATTTCCCCTGGCTGGGGCTGGAACTACTGGCGCGACCCGAATATCGGCGCAGGCGGCTTCAAATGGTGCCATTTCAAGCTGTCAGTGCGGTCGCTCTCGCCCAAGCCCCTTGACTGGCACCTGACGGATGAGGAGGGCTACCAGAACTCGCAGGCGCACCAAAGCTATAGCTCATATGCCCACGAGGCGCAGGTGATGCAGAGCACTTACGAATTCGACTGGGGCAAGCCGCAGAGATTCTACATCATTCTGGACAACAAAAACCAGGACTCATCGATAACCGTCAGGACCGAACTTGTGCAGACCTGTTATTATAGCTGAAGAAAAAATTGCAGATGGGCGCGGCCCAAACCCCCAGCCGGGCTGGCAACGCGGCATCCTATCCCAGGCGTCTTTTGACCTCTTCTGCAAATCTTGAGCGAAGCTTCGCGCTCGCGCGCACCCTGAGCGGGCTCCAATCAATAAGATGCCTGTCTTTCCTGAAGCGCGGTATTAGGTGGATTTTAAAATGCTGAACCAGATTGAATCCTCCATTGGAAAAATCATCGTCGAACGTGCACGTGATAGCATCCGGCTTGCACGCCTTCTCTACCGCTTTTGACATTTTCTTGGCAACAAGGAAAATGTGCGCAGCTGTCCCGGCAGGGACTTCCGCCAAGCCCTGGTAATGCTTCTTTGTAACAATCAAAACATGCTGCCTGTTGATGGGGTCCTTGCTGATGATTGCAAAGCATAGGCTATCCTGGTAAATGACAACTTGCTTATCCTGAAAGTTGCAAAAGGCACATTTTTTCATTCATCCCACTTCGTTCCCGCCGCCCTCGCGCTTCATCCCTGCATCAGCAAGCCCCGCGCGGTACCAGCTCCCGTACTTCTCGCCAGCCTGCTCCTCTATGGGGCGTGCGTTTGCAAGCGCGAATTTCACGTCCTCGCGCGTTATGAGCGGCTTGCCTTCCCCTGAAGCAAGGTCGCCTGCCATCTTCACCGCTCCTGAGACCATGCGGAGGCGGAGCGTGAGGCCGGACTTGCCGTCCACCTCCTTTGCCTTCCTGCGCGCGAATGTGAGAAGCTCCTCGATTGCGCCGGCATCGGCGTGCGGTATGCGCCCGTCCCGCACGATTTCCTGCGCGAAGAACTGCACCAGCTTCATCTGGTTCTCCGGCGTGTCCGGCATGTAAGCGTTCATCAAAAGCTCGTAGCCGTTGCCCAAAATGCGCGAGCGGAGCGGCGAGAGGATGTTCTGCACGTCGTTGAAGTTCACCGCGGCAACAAGTATGAAGTCCGACGGCACCCCGTCCACGCGGACAGATGAGCCTGTGGAAGTGGGGTTCCTGCCCGTGATGGGATACTTCTTCTCCTGCATGGCTGTGAGCAGGAAGCGCTGCAGCTTGCCAAGCGCGGACAGCTCATCAATGAAAAGCACGCCCTCGTGCGCCTCGTGCACCGCTCCGGGCACCACGCGGGTGTATGGGAGCGAGCCTATCTGCGGGTGCGACCCGTACGGGTCATGGCGCACATCTCCAAGCAATTCCGTCTCGGACGCGCCTGTTGCCTGCACGAATACCGCACGGTCAAGCGGCAGGAGCACCTTGTACTGCGCTTTTTTCTCAAGCTCCGCTATCTTTGAAAGCTCTTTCTGCGTAAGCAGCGCAATCTTTTCCCCGCGCCGCTCGAATACCACCAGCTCCTCCTTGCCGTCGCGCACGCGCGTGGTGTTCACCCTATCCTGCCTCTCCATCGCCCCGCCCACCAGCAGGTCGTCAAACGGCCCCCTCATGCGCCTGTACTTGTCCGCCCCGCAGAAATAGCACGATGATGCATCCGGCGAGGACATCCTTGCGCACCGCCTGCAGCGGAACCCCAGCTTCTCCGAGACGAATGCGGGTACGCCATAGGGGTCAAGCACTTCGCACGCAGGGCGCTTGTCCGCCTTTTTCGATATGGCCGCCCTTACCTGTACCAGCGGGCGCTCGGGCTTTTCAGGATTGTGGAGCACCAGCACTTCCTCCTTGGGCTTTTCAAGCGTGGATGCGATTGCCTGCGCCAGCATGGACTTCCCGGTGCCTGGCGGCCCCACAAGAAGCAGGTTCCTCCTCTGCTTCCCCACCATCCTCCCGATCTTTACCGCCTCGTCCTGCCCTATTACCTGCGCAAGCGGGTCGGGCGGAATCCTGATGTCCGCGGTTGACGCAATTTCCGAAACATCCATGGCATCTTCTCGCAATTTTTTCTCTCCCACGAAGCTTCTTCTCTGTCTCTTCCCTTATTAACCGCGCTACTTCCAGAGGAACACGCGCATGCGCACCGGGTGGCCTTCAAGTGTCGCGCCCCTGTTCGCAACTGCAACGAATGTCGCATTTGCCGGGTCGTAGCGGCGCCCTATCTCCCTGACCAGGCCGCCTCTGTCATCCGCCTGCTCTATCAGTATGCAATATTCGCCCCCGGCGCGCAGCAGGTTGCCGACTTCCGCATAGTTCCCCATGTTCGCATTCGCCGCAAGCGTATCCACTTTGCGCATATCCAGCTCATTCCCGAACGAGGTTGCAATCCCAATCTGCCTTATCTGGTCCATGTTCTGCAGCTCGTTCCAGTTCGAGGGCGAGCCTGGCGAGAGAAGTGACTCGGCTATCCTGTTGGCATCAGCCAGCCTGTCGTAGGTGCGCGACTCCACCACTGCCTGCGCGCCATACCAGTAGGCGACAAGCGAGGAGAACGCAAGCACCATGATTACCGTGGCGATTATCGCGTCAAATGAAAAATACTGCCCTTTCATGTTCATCCCTTCTCGATTTTTATCGTGCCGTCCACGTTGCTGATGTTCAGGACGCTCCCTTTCGACGGGTCGATTACGATATAGTTGCTTCCGGGCTGCACCGTCACCATGCCATCGGCGCCTCCAGCATAGGCATAGCTTGCAGTCTCGGTGGGCGCTGAAAAGCTCGCGTTCTTTCCCGAGGACTCCCAGTTCACATAGACCAGCCCCGTCTCCTGCGCCGATGCGTCGGCTGACATGCTCACGAACAGCAGGTAGCGCTTGCCAAGTATGTCTCTTGGCATGCCCACGCTCTCCACAAAGCCAGGCCCCGCCACGAAGGCAGTATGTATGCTGTCTGCAAACCCGTAGGCAATCTCCTGCGCATATGCGTTTTCCGCGCGCGTCAGCTCCTGGCCCTGCACCTGGAGGAACACGGCCACGGCTGCCACAAACACCGCGAAGAAGAACGCGGCATACGCAAGCATTTCAACAGCCGCCTGCCCGCGAATGGCAGTCCTATTCATACTTGCATGTCCGCGCTGCAAGGGGCTGCTAGCGCCCGAGCGCTTACTTTTGGTATGTGATATTGACAACATTGTCATCGCCAGTCACCAATTTTATCGTCTGGAGCCCCGCTGTCCGCTTTCCCGACAAATTGCCGGTTATATCCGCAAACGTGGTTGCCACGATGTCCTGCCTGTATCCGTTCGAGTCCAGCGTGAGCGCCACCACTCCGTCCGCCACGCTCGCGCCGGTCACGCCCTGCGGAAAGTTCACCACAATGTACTTCCTTGCGCCCGGGCCCTGCAGATAGACTTCCCCCGCATTGTCCGCAATGGAGCGCGCAGTGGCCTTTGCCTGCATGACCGAGGTCTTGGAGAGCTCATTGTTCGAGGCCGACAGGAAAAGGAAGGCAATGGGTATGATGAACACGAGCGCAAAGCCCACCAGCACCAGCATTTCGGTGGTCGCCTGCCCGCGCATTTTTTTCTCACCCATTTTTTCACCATCATTAGCAAGGCGCATGCGGCGCTGCCGGAGTTTCCTTGCAGGAAATCAATGTTGACAAATACCGCGCAGTCGCGTCATCCGTAAGCATGAAGTGCCCAAGCCCTATCGTGGTCGCATTTTTTGCGTCGCACATCTCCTTGCTTTTGCACCCCATCATCCCCTTTATCCTCTGCGCAGTCATCAGGTCCCCAGTGTTTGTGCCCTGGTAGCTCTGGTAGAATTCCCAATCCAGCCGCGAATAGAGGTCTGCGGCATAGTCCCCTCCCTTGTCCTCCGCTCCGCCTGCCCACTGCCCCACCACGAAGCTTTCAATGCCGAATCCCGGGTCGGGGTTCTGGATGTACTCCGCGCCAGTCAGCATCCTTTGGAAGAATGACGGCCCCTTGCCTTTCACGTAAAACCCGCATATTGCCATGTCCCTCAGGCTGGTGATGTCCCACACCCGATGGTATGCGTCGGCCTTCATCTTGTCCTCGGGAAGCTCATATGTGTTGTCAATCAGCACATAGTGGTCCGTAATATCCCCGCTGGCCAGCGCCCTTGTCACAGGTGTCACGTCACTCATATTCCAGTTGTTCACGGCAATGGCGGGCACGTCCACGGGGTTGTTGCCAGGTGGAAACAGCTCCCATCCGGTCCCGGCGCAGCCAGGCCCAGGCTCCACCTTTTCCATGCAGTTGAGGCACCTTGTCTGCCTTGTGACATTGCACCCGTTTTCAATGGCAGTCCCAAGCACCGGCTCTTCGGTGACAATCACCGCGCCATAGGAATCCGCAATGCCCGCCAGCCCGTCATTGTAGGGGCTCACAAGCACGTATTGCTTGATATTGCCAAGAGTGACTCCGGTTGTGGCCAGAGGGCTTATCTCGTCGGGGGTCAGCTCGGTTATTGGCCCGAAGAACCAGCCATAGCCTTCCTTCCCGGCATCCTTCACCAGGGTCGGCTGCACATCCGCAGGCACGCTATACTTGCCCAGCTTGAAAATCTGCTTTTCAGTCGCAAGGTCCCGCGGCTCCGCCCTGTGCTCCATGTCCTTCCTGCTTATCATCGGGTCCAAAAAGCCTGAAATCGGGAAGCTGCTCCCGGCGTGCATGGTCTTGTTCTGGCGCATGGTGCCCTCCGCATCCGTGATGTTCATCTCCAAATCGAATGAAACGCCCACCGTCCAGGGGTCAATCTGGTAATACCTGAAGTTCCTGGCATCGGAAAACCGGATGTCAAACCCCATGGCATTTGCGGCGGCATTCGTCTTGTTCTGCCACCCTGCAAGCGTGTACGAATCCATTTCATCGCCGCTGTACCATATTCCCGGCGCCCAATTTGGCGGGCTGCTGCCGTTTATCATGAGCCCGATGGTGGCGTTTTCCACAACTCCTGTATTCCTGTTATGCGCCTCATCTGTGCCCGGCAGCTGCGCCAGGCCCAGCCCCTGGCTCGAAGTGTAGTTCACCAGCTTGTAAGTGGCATAGAATGCCGATGCATTTGCAAAATCACTAAGCGTTTTGTCAGAAAGGCTGGCAAGAATCGACCTCACCGCCTCGCCTTTGAAGCGCTGCGACGCGCTGTAGTCAGACTGCTCGAACGTTCTTACCCAAATCTGCACCGTCAGCAGCACAAGCGAAAGCATGGCCAGTGCCATCACCGCGAAGAAGAAGCCGCCCCTTGCACTTTTCGTTGTTTTCACCATGGCATCATCACGTATAGACTGCCAGCCTTACTATCCTCACCGTATTCTTGCCAATGCGGAAATCCGATGTTGTTATGTTGCAGGGCGTCGTGTCGCAAGGCCTGGCATAGACCGCCTCCCCGCTTGCATTGAGTTCATAGCCTCTGCACCCTGCGTGGCAGAAGGGGGATTCGCCCGGCATTGGCTTGAACAGGTAGGCCGACAGGAATGTGGTGGCGGATGCTTGCAGCTTGGTGTAGTTCCTGCCATAGCGGTCGGATTCCATGTCCTTCCCTGCGTCGTAAAGCGGCACCCAGTCTTCGGATACTCCGGAATTGTTAAGATTCAGGTATTCCAGCCTGTAGCCGTACCCTTTCGGTATTATGGGGCGGTAGCTGTCGTTGCCGCCAGCCACCTTCCGCATGATCTCCGGCGTCGAGCCGTCGTCCCTCAATATCCTTTCAAGATAGGTCTGCGCCGGCGCCCCCCCTGACTGGGCTTCGCCGCTCGTGGCAAGCACCTGAAGGGTGTCATGAGCAAGGATGTGGGCGGATTCGAGCTCGGAAAAGTACGGCTTGGGCGTGCCAATCGTGAAAATGAGGAGGTTGATGGTAATCATGATGAGGACGAACGCCACGAAAGCGTCCAGTGAGAAAACAAAGCCCCGCGCGCGCATGACCCATTTCCGCAAGAATATAATATAAACTGTATGTTGCCGACCGCCGTAGCCCTCCCCTTATTGCAAAACTGAGCGAAACGGTTTTAAAATGGAGGATTTTAATCAACCTGCCGCGCAGCATGTAATGGTGCGACTGTAGTCTAGCCTGGTAGGACTCGAGGTTGCCAAGGCTTTTCGGCATCGGTTCGTGCGGAATTGGCCGCATAAATCTCGTAACCCGGGTTCAAATGTCAGCCCAAGGGGGCTTCGCCCCCTTAGTCCGACACCGCCCAAACCCCCCGACGAATGCGGGTTTAGGGCTTTGAAAATCCCGGCGGTCGCACTTTATTCTAACCTCAGTTCGCCCCGATCTGGCACGTATGTGCCGGATTGGGCATGAAGCCTCAAATTACCCTTTGACCGGAGAGATAGGCATGGGAAATTTCGAGGTGCATAAGAGCCAGGCCAACATGGACCTGGCGTATAAGCGGGTGGAGCGCGACAAGGGCGTATGCCCCAAGAACAAGCAGTTGATCCTTTCTTTTGCGAATGAAAGGCTTGCTCGGGGCGTTGGCCGGATGCGGATGTGCAAGTGCATTTACTGCCTCCGCTTCCTCTCAAAATGGCACGAAAAGCCCTTTGACGAGGCGACTAAAGAGAGCCTGATGAAGCTTGTGAACGAGGTGGACAGCACCGATTACGCGCCTGCCTCGAAGCACGACTTCAAGACCATTCTGAAGCTATTTTTCAAATGGTACAAGGGGAACGACGAGTTTTTCCCCCCGGAAGTTTCCTGGATAAAATCGAGGCTCAAGAACAAGCACAAGCTGCCCGAGGAGCTCATTACCGAGGAGGAGGTTTTCAGGCTGGCGAAAGCCGCGGATCACCCGCGTGACAAGGCGCTTATCCTTGTCCTGTACGAGACCGGCTGCCGGATAGGTGAAATCCTCACCCTCAAGATGAAGAACGTCCAGTTTGACCAATACGGGGCTGTGCTGCGGGTTACGGGCAAGACTGGAGATAGGCGCGTTCGGATAATCAGCTCGGCGCCTACGCTTTCGTCCTGGATTGAAATCCACGCGAAGGCGGATAACCCCGAAGCGCCCCTCTGGCCGCCTCTTTCGAACGGCTACAAATACCGCGAAACGTGCATGGAATACCGCTCGGTCTACTTCATGCTGAAGCAACTGGCCATAAAGGCTGGGATAAAGAAGCGCATTTTCCCGCACCTGTTCAGGCATTCGCGGGCAACGGCGCTTGCGGGAAAGCTGACCGAGGCGCAGATGAAGGAGTATTTCGGCTGGGTGCAGGCAAGCGACATGGCTTCAGTTTACGTGCACTTGTCCGGGCGCGATGTGGACAAGGCACTGCTCGCTCTGCAGGGCATCATTAAACCTGACGACAAGAAGGAGGACAAAATGGTGGTTTGCCTTTGCCCGCGCTGCAAGGAGAAGAACTCGCCGATAGCGAAATTCTGCCTGCGCTGCGGGACTCCGATGAACGCACAGTCCGCGATCCAGATCGAGGACGAGCGCAAGGTCGGCGAAGAGGTGCTCAACAGGCTCATGCAAAACGCGGAATTCAAGGACTACCTTTTCAAGAAGGCTGTCGAGCTAGGGCTTGACCAGAAGCTCTGACTTCTTTTCCCTTTCTTCTTTTGCTTTCTTTTTCAATTCCCATAGCCAAGCCGGGAGAAATGGCTTGAGATCGTCGAGGGACAACGGTTTTTCTTCCATGTGCCAGTTTATGCGCCTAACTCCGTTTATTCGCTCGTGCGCAATATGGCATTAACATGCAGGCCTTTGCCCGGATGCCTGGAACACTCAACTTTCCGCGGAAATTCCGCGGAAATATCTCGGAGAAAATTCTTTCCAAGGAAACGTGGCGTCTGCGGCAAGGCAAATATTCAAGACCAGGCACGAAAGGAAGCATGGTCGGGAAGATCAATGAAAATCTGATGATGAAGATGCTCGAGTTCATCCCGGAGGGGGGCATCAGCGTGCACCAGATAGCCTGCAAGACGGGCTGGGATCACCGTACCATCAAGAAGTACATTCAGCTGATAGTGCAAGTTCAGAGCGCGCCCAGAATAAAGATGGAAAGCGTCGGCTTCCGGGTGCTTGTGAGGAAGGAAAAATGACACAATATTCAAGCCTATTGCTGATAGAGGGCAGGAAGAGAGGGCCTGACTTCGTAGCCAAGGTACGAACTCCGATAGGCAGGTGGCGCAAGGTCGGGGTGGCGTTCTTCAACTCCAAGACGGAATCGTTCACAGTCTACTTTGAGAATATGCCGGAAATAAACAAGATTGTGATGTTCAAGAATAAGTAGCGGCTGCAATAAAGCAGAGCTTTAAAGGCTTGTTTGTGAAGTAAGTCTATGGAATTCGGGAATCCCAAGAAATTAGAGAATAAAATCTCCTTTGTGGTAGGGGTGAAATGTTGACCTCGACCAATCAAAAAGTCAGCAGACCGAGTGTTCCAAAGCAGGTAAAGATTCTGCTGCAGCAGTCAATGAATTGCTGTGCGTTTCCTAACTGTAAAACTATGCTCACGGCGCCAAAATCCGGAGATGACGACGTAGTGGTTCTGAGCATGATTGCTCATATCGTTGGAATCTCTGAGAAAGGACCTAGGTTTGACAAAGAATTTCCAATAGCACAATTGAATAGCGAAGAGAACATGATTCTGCTCTGCCCATTACATCATGCACAAGTAGATAGCCAGACATCAACATATAGTGTTGAGCAGCTTAGGAAAATGAAAAAAGATCATGAGCTATGGGTCAATAAAATTTATCGTGATAACATACTTAAAGTCAATAATACAGAGTTGGAAATAGTCACTCGTCATCTTATGAGCAGCCCAAAAATTATTCCATTCGAGAGGAAACTTACCCCTCCAAAAGACAAACTAAAGAAAAACGGATTGAGTAAACGGACAGAAGACCTAATGGTCTGGTCTCTAGCAAAATCAGAAGAAGTCGGGAAGTTCATAGCACATATGGAACAGATAACTCCAGATTTCTCTGAAAAACTCAAGTCTAGCTTTGTTGAGCGATATGAGAAATGCAAGCAGGAGGGGTTGGGAGGGGATGAGATATTCTCGGAACTTCTCGAGTTGGCTACCGGGCCAAACCCAGATTTCCAAAGACAAGCCGCCGGTCTGGCAGTTTTAACCCATCTATTTGAACTATGCGAGGTTTTTGAAAAATGATTCTTCCGACCAAACATATTTCAACGTCCAAGTCGCTCATAGGCCTAGGTTCGAAGGTGCTGGCTAACCTAAGAACTCCGCGAACAGTTAGTAGCCTTTGGGAGTGTATGCGCGATGATCCAGATGTTGGAAATTATCAACGCTTCATTTTATGCCTTGATTTCCTGTATATGATAGGTGGGATAGAACTAAATCAAGGTCGTTTACGATGGTGCAATTATGATTAGGGGGATTAGATCAGATCAACCAGGCTTCAAGAACATTATCAATCTAGCCCCGGGCTTCAACGTTATCCTCTCAGATACAACCGAAAAATCAACCGATAAAGATTCTCGTAACGGCACTGGAAAGACATCCTTAATCGAAATCATAAATTTTTGCCTAGGGAGCGAAACGAGCGATGGGAAAGGGCTGATGAGACCGGAGCTTAAAGGATGGACCTTTTTCCTTGATTTGGATCTTTATGGGAAACAATATACCATCTCCAGATGCACCGCAGATCCAGGTAAGATTTATTTTGAGGGCGATTTGACCCTTCTAGGTGCAGAGCCATATGTTCTTCCAAATGGACGCGAATATTTCACAATCAAAACAACATGGGAGATACTTGGTAAAGCAATGTTTGGTCTGGGTGGCGAAAATGAAAAGCACAATCCTACATTCCGTAATTTAATCTCCTATTTCGTTAGAAGATTCGAGCGCACACATGTCGACGCATTCAAGTCCAGTCCTGATCAGAATGAATACAGCAAACAACTCGCCAACGCCTTTCTCCTAAACCTTAATTGGGAAGACGCAAGCCGATTTCAAGTCATAAAAGATAAAGAAAAAATGCTAGAACAGCTTAGAGTTGCCACAACTGACGAGTCAGTGCAGCAAATAACAGGAAATCTTGGCGAATTAGAAACGGACAAAATCCGTCTTGATGAAAAAATCTCATCCCTCAAAGGTCAGATGGACAGTTTCAAGGTTCATATGCAATACCATGATATAGAAACTCAAGCCGACCGATTAACAAAACAGCTCCACGAGATTTCGAATGAGAATTTTGAACTTCGGCAATCAGTGTCTTTATACGAAGAGACTATGAAGGGCGAAAAAACCCCAGAATTACAATATCTCGATAATATTTACCAAGAGGCTAAAATAACCGTTCCTGATTTAATAAAACGCCGCCTCGTTGACGTTCAAGAATTTCATGTGGAATTGATAAAAAATAGAACGAATTTTCTCACGACCGAGATAGAAGAACTTCGACTGAAAATAACTCAAAATGACGCTCAAATAAAGTTGCTTAGCACAGAACGTGCGGCAAAACTCAATATCCTCAAAACTTTTGGTGCCTTAGATGAGCTCCAAGCTATGAATGCCACCTATACTGACCTTGTGTCCAAATCGAAGGTCATGGCACAGAAGATTGAGGCTCTGAAAAAATTCCAACAGGGTAAAAGCGCGGTTAAAATTGACAAGGTGAAACTTGAGGAGAAAGCTAAACAAAAGCATGAGGAGATTCGACAGGTTTGGGAGCAGGAAGTCAAACTCTTTAATGAATACAGCATGCGTATTCGAGACTCGCCCGGTGCATTAATCGTAAACATAGATGAGGTTGGATTTAGATTTAATATCAAAATAGAGCGTGGCGAGAGCGAAGGATTTTCTAAAATGAATACTTTTTGTTACGATTTGGCGTTGGCTACAATCTGGTCAAAACGGAATATCTCTCCCGGCTTCTTAGTGCACGATAGTACTCTCTTTGGAGATGTAGACAATCGTCAATTTGCGTATGCACTTGAACTTGCAGCGGAAGTGTCGGAAAAATGCGGTTTCCAATATATCTGTCTTCTCAATTCAGATAAAATCCCGACAAGCAATTTCTCGCAAGGATTTGACATCACTAAATATGTGCGGGCAAAGTTAGAGGATACAAAAGAAGGCTGCCTATTTGGAAAGCGGTTTTGATACTCGTAAAGTCTTCCGCCCTGCACAATAATGCCCAATTACGCACGAGCTATAATGAGACCCCTGCCAAAATAATAAGGGCATGGAAAAACAACATCTCGTTGTGATTGGCGACTCGCGCCACATGACCGAAGTGCCGGACAACTCCGTGCAGCTGATAGTTACAAGCCCGCCCTATTTCGATGTCAAGGACTACGGCTTGGAGAACATAGGCTCGCTTGACGACTTCAATGATTATCTGCAAGAAATGCAAGCCGTTTTCCGCGAGTGCTACCGCGTGCTCGAGAAAGGCCGCTATATCTGCGTGAACATCTGCGACATAATCAGCCACAAGTACAAGTACCCGATTCCCGCCCATTATGTCGTTCTCCTTCAAAGGGCTGGCTTCGAATACAGGGAAGACATCATTTGGCGCAAGCCGGATGGGGTTGGCGCAAAAAAAGGCAGCGGGGCGGCAAAACGCTTCGGCGTATTCATACAACACCCCTATCCGATGTACTATTTTCCGAACAACATCTTCGAGCACATACTGGTTCTTCGCAAGGGAAGGTTCGACTACAAGAGCGTGAGCGGCGAGGAAAAGGAACGGGCGACAATCGACATCGAGGAGGCGAAGCTGCGCTGGAATTCCGACATCTGGGAGATGCACCCGGAAACGAAGAATCAGTATAGCCAGCTTTCGCACCCTGCGATGTTTCCTGAGGAATTGCCGGAGGCTCTCATCCGGCTTTACACTTACAAGGGGGAAACGGTGCTGGACCCTTTCCTTGGGAGCGGCACGACTTCAAAGGTAGCGGATAGCCTAGACCGGAGATCAATAGGCTATGAGTTGAACCGCTCCTTCCTGCCGCTCATCAGGCAAAAGTCCGGCATCGCCCCACACGATCTGAAAATAACATACCAAAGGAGGCGATATGAATGAATAGGAAAATTCTGCTGGCTGCAGCTGGCTTGCTTGCGCTGGCGGGCTTAGTGGCTGCTGACCTGGTGATTCCCGTGGATCAGCCCATTTGCAGGCTGTACGGGATAATCCAGGTGCTGGGCACAATCGCGGGCGTCCTGATAGCGGCATACGGCGGGTTCGTACTGGCAAGCAGCAACGACATAGCCGAGAGGAACACCGCAAAGGGGCTGCTCGGAGGGGTGGTGATCGGGCTGATTATCATCTGGGTGGCGCCGCTGCTCGTCAAGAACCTGGTGGGCGCGACGGACGTGTGCGGGTGGTAGGCATGGACCTGACCGAAATAGCCGCGGCAATACGGACTGTCGCGGTGTTTTTCAGCGTCATAGTCTGCGCCTACGCAGGCCTCGTGCTGATGACCAGCAGGAACCCGGCGCAGAGGGCGGAGTGGAAGGAGGTGCTCATCGGTGTGTTCGTTGGGATATCCGTGATTTTCCTCGCGCCCCTGGTCGCCACGTTGCTGAAAGGAGGGAGCTATTGTTAAGGTGATAAAATGCGTTTGAAAAACAGGAAAGAACCAGAGGAAGACGAAGATCCGTACCATTTCTGTATCGGCACGGTTCTGCACGTCAATTGCGGGGGCAACAAGCTAGGGGACGTGCGGACAGACCAGTTTTCCCTGGATCCGGGCATCAAATGGGCTGATTGTCACTGCTTGCCTTTCTTGGACAGGTCGTTCGACACTGCCATAATCGGCCATGTGCCGATGAACGACAGGCTGGTTGAGCGCCAGAAATGGATTGACGAGCTTGCAAGGGTGGCAAGGAAGCGCGTGGTCATAGTCCACGACGGGATATTTCAGATTCCGGGCTTCCACTTCAGTTTCTACTATGGCAAAAAGGGCACAAAGGACAAGCCCAAGATGGTAATCATGAGCATCTATGACCGCGAGGAAACGGGGGGTGCCTCATCATGAAACGGCTGCTCCTTCTCCTCCTGCTTCCCGCGCTAGCGCAAGCCATACCGACCTGCCCGGCTTACCCTTACCATGACTTTACCTGGGCGAGCAGCAACGCGCCACCTGCTAGGCCTGCGGATTCGCTGATTGACAACTGCCATAACCTCAACCTTGTTGATCCGACAATCTGCGACCATCTCGGCAATCTTACGAACGACCAGAAGAAAATGCTGATAACCGACAATCTCATACGGAATAACGGCTTGCCGGATTTCAACGAGTCCAAGAACTGGAATTACGCGCTCCAGTTCACGAAATACGCGCCCGACAACACTACCATAGTAAACTCGAACAACATCAAGGGCGCGTGGGTGCGCATCCTCTCGCTTTCGCCTTCGGTTATTGAGAATTCGAGTCTATTCGTGAATTCCACGGGCGAGCTTTACTCCCAAGCCGCGCTTAGCTTTGTCATCGAGCATCAGACTTTCCCGAGCGATTGCAACACGCAATACGTTGTCTGCGGCTATAACTTCGGAATACAGAACTACCTCAACGGACAAAGCATCGGCGCAGGCACAAAGTCAAACTTCAGCGTTTCTCAGGTTCCGAATGTGTTCATGTCCACGCTCAACGCAAACTCGCAATATCTCATCCATCACTCCCATCTGGTTACGCACTGCTACACTTCAAACGGCATTACTCATTGCTACACCACTTGCGATTATGTTGGCACGGACGACATCCACGATTCAGCGAGCGCGTCGGACAGCAAAAGCGCCTCTTACTATGCCTTCAACCACACCGAGCGTTCAATGGTGGATTCTTTCAAGGACGGGTTGCTTGATGGCTGGTTTTCCTATTCGTCCAACGCGGATTTCAGCAACTTTGGGCTTTCGGTTGGCAACTCATACCTGAAAGTGAAAAACAGGGAATATAATCTGGCGTATGGCCTTGCGCCCTATAACATCCTGACGCCCGCAGCGCACCCGAGCAGGAAGGCGCAAATCTACAACATAGTGCCCCTAAGCAGGGAAATCAATGAAACTACCATTTACAGCGAAAAAACCCACTTCCAGGTAGGCACGGCTAGCCTAAACTGCACTTTTGAGGTCAATTCGCATTTTGGAAGCTGGCAAAACGGCACCTTTTGCCCAGAATTGAACCAAACGCCCATAATCGCGCTCAATTTAACGAACAGGACAAACTCAACCTTCCATTTGAAAGTCAGGTTTTATGACAATGGGACTAGCTCCCCGCTTGCACAGAAGCAAATTGCCCTATACTATGCAGGCAAGAACCAGTCAATAACAACAGATTCCCTTGGCGAGGCATACGCGCAATTCAATTACACGCCAGCAACAAGCACGGTTTACGCTGAATTCCTGACCGACTTTGAAACCAAGAGCGCAAGGGCAATATACATCATTCCAACCAAGGAGCCGGATTTCTTCTCCACGCTTTGGTACATCGCAACCGCGCTTCTCATCGCATATCTGCTTTACAGACTGGCAAGGAGGCTGCTAAAATGAGGCTTTTCCTATTCGGCATCCTTGCGCTCATGGCGATCCAGAACGCCTCAATGAATGTGACGCTGCCGCCAAGCTCGTGCGCCAACAACACGGACATACTGGCAGTTCTCAATAACCTTCCGGCCTGTATAACCGAGTCTTTCCTTACGACTTTGGCAACTGGCATGGTTTACACAAGCCAGCAGTTCACCAATTCGGCAATAGGATTTCTTACCGCCTCGCCCGATCCGCACTGGTTCTGCGCGCCTTACACGCAGGTGATGGCGCTTTTGGAGAGCCTTTACTCAATCGCGCTGATGGGCGTAGGGTTTTACTATATCATCCAGGCGCCGGACGTGGAAGGCAGGGTAAGGGCAAAGATGATGCTCAAGGACGTTTTCTTCATGATAGTGATACTCACGTTCTCGTTTTACCTGTTCGATATGCTGCTTTCGCTCAACCAGTACATTTCGACCTCTTTAATTACCCAATCCGTGGCAAGCGTATTCAATGCGAACATGTCCTTTGCCTCATTGATATTCGCGCTTGTGATAATCGGAGGGTTGCTTTTCACGGCAGGGATTACATTCTTCACGCTGCTTATCCGCTATTTGCTTATTCCGTTCTTGCTACTGCTTTTCCCAATCTCAATATTCCTCTACTTCATGCCATTCGGAAAGGCGTGGGGAGGCGCATTTCTCAAAATAATAGCAATAATCGTATTCATGACGGCAATAGACGCGGTTTTCATTGCCGGGCTTGCCTCGCTGTTCAGCTCGCCGGATCCCAATCTGCTTGATTCATTCGTCAAGTCAATGGCTGTGATGCTCGGCTTCGGGCTGGTGGGCTTACTCAACCTTGCGCTTTTCGCAATCGCCATCCTTTCAGTTGTCGAGCCGGTTCTCCAAACGATGGGGCCTCTGAAGTGGATGGCTTTGCCGATGATTTACGCCGCGCTGTGATTGCCATGGGCTACGATATTCCAGACGAGATAAAGTACAAAGAGAAGATTATCCTTAATCTTGACCTCAAGCAGCTAGGCTTTGCCGTGCTTTTTGGGGTAATGGCTATCCTTGCCTACAACCTGCCGCTTGAAGGCGAGTTCCGTTTAGTGCTGCCTGCAGTATTTGCACTAACCGGCCTGGCTTTCGCGTTCCTGAATATAGAGGAAAAGCTCCTTGATGCCATAGCATACAACCAAAACATCCGAAAAGCCTCACCCGAAGATCCGAAGGCACAGCATTTCATAGGTGTAAAGGCGATAAAGGACAGCACAATCTACCTTGACAGCGGGGCGATGCGCGCAATCCTCCAGGTTTACCCTGTGAACTTCGAGCTTCTTGACGAGGAAAGGAAAAAGTCGCTCATATCCAATTACCGGGAATTCCTCAACCATCTTGTCCAGCCGATACAGGTTCTGGTAAGGACAACCGACGCCCGTTTGGACGGCTATTTCGAGGCGCAGGAAAAGAAGTTCCAGAACTCGGTGCGCGAATTCAGCTCGCTTTACACCGATTTCCGTATCTTCGAGGAAAAGTTCATGGAGGAAAACAAGGTAAAGGAGCGCCATTACTACCTGATTGTCACCCACCAGCCGAAAAAACGCATGGGAAAAGGTACGGTTGGGCAAGATAACGAACTGAAGCAGCTTGACCAGCAGGTTCAGATAATGATGGAGAAAATTTCTGGCTGCGGACTGGAAGCAAACCGCCTTGGCAACGACCAGTTAATCGCCTTGCTATTCTCATATTCCGAATACAAAGATGAAACAGCCCCCGCGAAAGTAGCCCAGAAAAAGCCAAAACCTGGCTTGTTCTCCAAACTCTTCCCAAAAAGGAAAGTGGAAAGCGACAACCCGATGAAGGACATCTTTCGTTTTATGCTTACGCCTACGTTTGAGGTCAAGCCGGAAGAGGCAAGGGTAAACGAGACATTCCACCGGATAGTAAAGGTAACCGGCTACCCAAGGAAAGTTGAGGACGGCTGGCTCCGCTCATTTCTTGGGAAAAACGAGGGCTACGACATCTCGCTTCACATCCACCCGTCCACGATTACCCAAACACTTGTGCTTCTGCACAACCAGATAATCCGGCAAACCGCGGATCTGATGATGAGCACCGCAAAAGGCACGCCCAACCCGGCATTGGAGATAAAGAAGAACGACACGATGAGGACATACGAGCAGCTCTACAAGGGCGAGGAGAAGCTTTTCCGCGTCTCGCTTTACCTTGACAACAAGGAAGCCGACCTTGGAAAGCTTGATTTGTTGACCGAGAAATGCAACGCCAACCTCAATGCCATGCTGATGATCCCCAAGGTGGCAAAGTACCGCATGGCGGAGGGCATAAAGTCCACGCTTCCGCTCGGAACCGACGCGCTGGAATCGCACAGGGAATTTTTGACAAGCCCCCTCACAGCCACTTTCCCTTTCATATCCCCCGCAAGCACAAAGAGAAAGGGGGTGATGTTCGCCCATGAAGAACAGACCAAGAACCCCCTGTTTGTTGACTTCGATTCCATGAGCAACAAGCACTTTTTCGTGCTTGGCATCTCCGGCTCAGGAAAAAGCTACACCTCAAAATACCTCACAATCCAGCACCTGATAAACGACGAGGCAAGGGTCTACATCCTCGACCCGAACGCGGAGTACAAGGAACTGACCAAAAAACTGAACGGCGAGGTGGTGGAGCTTTCCAAGGACTCCGACTCAATCATAAACGTCTTCGACTTCGGAAGCGAGGATTTCGGAAGCAAGATGATTTCCCTGATATCAGTTTTCGATATCATTTCCGGCGGCCTGACGGAAAGCCAGAAGGGAGTTCTCAATGAGGCGCTGTTGGGCGTCTACCTGAAGAAGGGCATAGTTTACGACAAGCCAGCCACTTGGAAAAAGAAGCCGCCGACTTTCAGCGACTTCAAGCTGGTGCTGGAAAGCGTGCTCAAGAAATCGAACAGGCGCAAGTCCTTCCTTGAGGACAGGAGCGTGGAAGTACTTCTCAACAGGGTGCGGATGTACAGCAAGGGCGGCTTTTTCGGCTTCCTTGACAAGCAGACCAAAATAAACCTCAAAAGCGAGTTCGTGGATTTTGACCTCAGCAGGCTTCCAGGCCCTGTAAAGAAGCTGATGATGTTCGTTGTGCTTGATTTGGTTGCTCGAGAAATAAGGAAGGACAACAAGCCAAAGGTGGTGCTGATAGACGAGGGCTGGTCCCTGCTGCGCAGCCACGAGGCGGAAAACTACATCCTGGAATTCATCAAGACCTCCCGCAAATACAACGCCTCAATCGGCTTCATCACGCAGGAAATAGAAGACCTGCTGAAAAGCGATGGTGGAAGAAGCATCCTAAACACGACTTCCACAAAGATTCTCATGCGCCAGAACCCGAGCAACCTGGAACTGGTCTCAAAAGGGCTCAAGCTCAACGATAGCGAGAAGGATTTCCTGCTTAGGGCAAACAAGGGACACGGCATCCTGATAACTGAGGAAGGGCATTACCGTTTCTTCACAGTGGCGCCTCCACTGATCCACGCACTGATAACTACGGATCCCAATGAGGCGCAAAAAATCATCGAGGAAAAGGAGAGCGAATATGCCAAGGAGGAGGTCAAGATAAACCTATCCAAGGGCTACTATCGGCTAAGCGAGATAAGCGAGAAGCAGGCACAGACCCTGCGCAAGGAGGGCTACGTGCTGCACAAGGACAAGCTGGGCGCGCACGAGGGCTCCGCATATTACCTGGTGAAAACGCAGGGGAACGAAACGGCAGAGCACGCGCTGTTCTGCTGGGCAATCGCAGACAGGTTCAAGTCCAAGCGGATAAAAGCGGTGGTGGATGCTGGCGGAAATTCAGATGTGCTGGTCTCAATCGGCAAGTGCAGGATCTGCTTTGAGGTAGAAACAGGAAACAACATGCTTGGCGATGCGGAAGAGCTTAAGCGGAGGATTGAGTCACGGCAGAAGGAGTTTGACGAAACGGTTATCCTTGTCACCGACCGGCTCATGAAGGACAAGTACTCGCAGATAGCAAGGACGATAACGCGCGCGGATATTGATAGCATAGTAGAAGAGATAGCACACAAATATTATCTGAGAGCGAAACGCGCGAAATAAGCGCAATTGGCAGCCAGAACGTCGTTTTAAGCGCATATTAAGCGCAGTCTTCACCGACTGTCAAGTTTCGGAAGCTAGCAGGGAACATTAAGCGCGAAAGTAAGCGCAATGAAACGGAGCATCGTCACAGGTCCAGCGGCATGACGGTTGATCTTCCGTTCGTTTCAGCCCGCTTGCACGCCTTCCTCAGCGTCGCTTCAATATCCGCGTCCAGCGCTTCGCATACGCCATTCGCCATCCTTTTCTTATGCCCTTTCAGGAACATCTTTACACTGTTTTTTATTGCAAAATCCACGTTCACACCCCGCGCTAAATTCACAAATCATGTTTCATTTCCAGTCCCAATATTCAGCCTTATCTTCCTTGTTGAAAACCCTGAGCCGTTGTCCGGCACGGTTTCAATCCTGACCAGCTGTTTTATCTCGAGCCTGCTCAGGTAGTTCCGAATCGAGCGGCTGCTGCGCGTCATCTTCCTGCAAAACGCGGCATAAAGCTGCGAGGAGGTCTTTTCACCATTTTTGAGTATGCTGAGTATGAGCCTCTCCTCATCGGTCAGGCTCGCGTTCATGAACTCAAAGCCCAGATCCTCCACGCGCTTGGGTGCCTTTTCATCGTACAGTGTCCTTTCAGCAGAAGCCTTGACATCTTCCAAGGTTATCTTGCTGCGGTTGCCCCTTTCCGCAATCTTCGCGGCTCTCCAGAGGAATTCGAAGCCCAGTCGCGCATTGCTTTCGCGGGCAAACGCCCTTGCAGCGCAGGCATCCAGGACATTCCGATTGTAGCTGCCATCCCTCAGGCTGATTTTCGCCCTCTCCTCCAAAATGTCCGCTATCTGCGCCGCGTTATAATGCTTGAATTCGAGGTCTTTGAGCCTGACCGAGCTCTTTATCCGAATGTCCTTGTTCGCCAGGAGATTCTTATCCTTTGAAATGGCAATCACGCAAAACAGCGGCTTTTCGCTGTTGATGCGGGTAAGGTCGTACAAAAGCCACTCCTGGTGCTGGAAAAACAGGCCATCTAGCTCATCAAGCACCATAAGCACCCTCACGTTTTCCTTCTCCATCGCCTCCGTTATCCGGTCAAGACCTTCATCAATCGCCCAGCCGCGCCTTGGAAGCATGGTTTCGATTGCCAGGGCAATCTTGGAGTAGGCTGACATGCGCGTCAGGGACTGCCAGCAGTTGATGTAAACCGGCTTTACGTTGCCCGACTGCTCCTCAAGCTTCCTTGACACGTATTTAGCGCAGGTTGTCTTGCCGGTGCCTGAGTCGCCATGGATGAAGAGATTCTCAGGCTGCCTGCCATAAAGAAGCGGCTTGACTGCTTCCGCGATTTCCTTCAGCTCGGCCTCGCGGTGGAGGACATCCGTTGAGTAGTATGCAGGCGTGAGCGCATATTCCTTGAGTATTAACGCGCTTTCGACGCCATGCCTGTCTTCGAACAGCTCGCGCACAATCCCACCCCCAAACAAGCAGGGAAACGTGCATATAACTGTTCCTAGGGTAGGATGCCGGTGGGTCTACGAAGTGATTGCTGCGGAAATGAGGTGTATCTATTACTTTGATATTTTAAAATTCTTTAAGCGAATAAGTATGCTTAGTAGAGAGACGACTATAGGGAATATCTAGGAAAGGCGGCTCGATCCGCATTTTCCGCCACAGTTTCATTTTATTCTAAATTCCTAGTCTTGAAATTGAGTGTCTTAGTATTCTCCATCAATATGCGTTTAAGTTGGTCTGATATGCCTTGATTTAGGTGTGCATTTATCTCAATAGTAATCTCGATTTCAGCATTGTTTTTGATTAGATGTTGGATTATTTCTGAATCAAGTTTATCTATACCTTCCAAAAGACGTATGGGATTTGCATCGATAGAACCATAGAAGCGCGTGGTTTTTGGTCCTTTTGGATCGATTTCTGGAGGTTGAGAAACGTTAGGTCCGATAACGGGTGGTTCAAGGGGCTTCAGCGTCACTTCAACAGACGTAGCAATATCATGCTTAATCAACACACTTTGCGCATCTATTGATGCGTTAGGGAATGCCGCTCCGAATTTGAATCCCAAATACTTGCCGTTTTGGTCACATTCCATCGCATAACCAAAAAAATCACGCGATTGCACTGCTTCATTTATGCATGCCAACAAAACATCCTTGTTTTTCAATCTGGGGAGATAAACGTTTGAGGCGAAATATTCCCACAACAATTTAGTTCCAATGTGGGGGTTATCTTTCCAAAGATGCTTATCAAGCTCGTTTTGTAAAATTGCGGGCGTCCATCGAGTGATCAGAATTTCTTCCAGTTTTACAGTTTTTGAGGCTCTTGAAACAAATCCTCCCTCGCCCTTTGAAATTCTGACTGGCGTAAATTCTATCGGATTTGTCCCAGTTTGATTTGGAACCAAAAGCCAGCAGTATGCATCATGTATTTTTTGATTTAGGGCTGAATCTAAGGAACCGACACTCGAATTGGCTTGCCTAATTTGATGCGCATCTAAATTAAGTGATTCACGTTCGTCCAATATCGATTTCCATGAGATATATGAACGCGCATCCCATTCAATGTTTGAAAGCGAATCAGTGTCTGAAGCGAGAAATAACAGCATGTTTTTGTAAAGCCTAGGGGAATTGCCACGATTCTCCAATATTTGGCGCACAGATGTAAGTGCTTCAGACAAAGCAGTGCCTTTTTTATAGGAATGTTCTGGTGCCAAAACAACAAGGCGGACTTCATCTTCATCGCCGACATCTGCGCTTTCTGGGCAGATATGTACACCTGCAAAGTCTCCATGTTCTCTTGAAGTTTGCATCCGCCGTTTTATTTCTGAATAAGCATCCTCTTCAGTTAAGCGGGCTGATCTATCCTCTACTGTCTTTTTGATATTTGGATGCGAATCGTACCAAAAGCGATCCCCCGAATCGTACAAATATGTAAGTTTATTAGAAAGAGCAGAAAGTGCATCTCTGAATATCGAAACACTTTCACCTGGTTGTACGGCACCAAGCATTATACGCACACTTTCAATTCCTCTGTTTCGCTGTTCTCTAGATGATGGGGCACTCCCAAGGAAAATTGTTCTTGAAACTCTGCGTGCGGCAGATATGGCTCCGTAGCGGACGTTTGACGAATCAATCATTTTTGGTTCAGACCGCCCTCCATCTACATCCGAATCAACAATACTGTTCCACTGGTCTCCCAAATATTTTGTCATCTCATTGCGGACTGGTTGAGAGTCCATTGGTAAATTCCCGGGCATAATAAGGAGCGAAGAATCGTTCTTTATCCATAATTCGTGTATGATTGCTGCCATTAACCTAAGAACGCCTCTAGTCCTTTGGAATTTTTCTAACGTAGACCAGTCAGAATATAGCCTATCGAAAACTTCTGGGTGAATTGGATATGACTCCCGCATCCGGTTTAAATAATCCGTTTCTTTGCAACCTACTGGAAAATCATTCTGGCATTTAGAATACATATCGCTGAATGCCCGGCAGACCTCATCGCGAATATTCTCGTCTTTTACTGGCTCGAAAAGTCTTCGCCTAACTATCTCGAATCCTTCATCTGCATTTACTGGCTTCCATATAGCTTCAAGTCTACCAAACGTTTTCTCTATTCTCACCAATGCCTCTTTGCCGTTCTGTGCTCCAATTTCCACTTCAGATTCAGGTATGGATGCGATTACCATGCAATTTTTGCTTCTTTTTACAGCTTCAGTAAGATGTTGCATGAATGACAAAATCGAATCGAAAGAACCACACGGTAAATCATTTTTGTTGTAGATATTACGTGTATACGCTATCAATTCATCGAAAATTATGACGCATGGGCCAGTATCATTGAATATTTTAACTAATGTAGCTGCACCTGGCGAAACACCCTTTTTATCCGCGTCTGCGACCTGCTCGAAAGCCTTCTCACCACCCAGCTGGTATGCCATATTCCCCCATAATGTGTTTATTTTAATCTTGGAGCCAGGGACCGTATACGGTTTTACTGGATCGATGTCAGTCCCAACGAGAACTGCAACGTTGACTTTCTTGATAGATTTGACCTTTGCTAGAGACATAACTTTCTTAACCATTTCATGCTTGGCGGAACGTGGATCACGAAACATATGATATAACGCTAACAACGTATGAGTTTTGCCCCCTCCGAACGCTGTTTTAAGTTGAACGACTGGTTCTCCGTTTATACCTTCGGTTCTGCGTAAAGCGGAAATGAGAAGCATTTTCATGCCCTCAGTAAGATATGTGCGATTGAAGAACTCTATCGCATCCTGATATTCTGGTCCAGCGGTGCCTTTCAAAACTTCTGCTAAATCTGCGGCAAACTCGGCCTGTTGGTAATGCCCACTGGCTACGTCTTTGTGCGGAACAATATTTTCTCTCCATGTTTTGAGCATATTACCAATCCTCCTCTGTAATCTTGCGTTGGGATTTATCCTTGGCAGATGTAATGCGCTTAGCGTCTCTCACAGCCAAGTCCCCCATAGTGTCCCAAGAAGAAATCAATGTGTTATATTTTTGTGCGTCTTCTGCCCAGCCCTTGCGTTCACAAATCGAATACAATCGGTATGCAAGCTCCTTTACTGAATCTGCTACTCCTCCCAATCGTCTTAGTGCACTTGCTGTAGCTGTTTCACCTTCAGAATCTAGTAATTTTATGAGTTGATGGGTCGCCCCCCATACGGTTATTTTCTTTTCAAAATCCAATTTTTGTAAATCATCTATCTTAACTAGATAGCATTTGCCTGTTTTAGCCTTGAATAGACCTGCTTCTTCTAGAGCGTTGGATGCAGTACCTTTGGCATTAGCAAGTGTATTAGCATCCCCAAATGGACTTATGTCCCACTGGTGCTGTTCGAACCAAGCAATACAGAATCGAGTTTCGTTATCCATATCTGCTTCCTGATGGGTGAGAAACTCATCTAGCTCCTTGTTTATCAGTTGGAGTGCTGTTTTGACGCTCATCTGACTGCCTTCAGCTTCCAACACCTTGGAATAACGCGAGAAAACTGAAATCCCGGGACCTATAGCTGCTTGTGCCATGTCCACTGGCGCGATTCCTGAATCCTGAAGCGCTTTGACTGCTTTTGGCAATTCAGTTTTAAGTTGTTGAAGGAGCTCTCTCCGTGTGGCAAGTGGAGCCTTTTCATCTCTTGGGCGGCATACAATCACTATAGATGCCGCCAATGTATTCGTAGTTAATGCGTTAAGACGACTTGCTTGTTCCGTCCTAAATGGCAATGTTCCAACTATGTTAAATCTATTTTCGATTAAGCTTTCAAGCATGGTTTCCCACCCAGTCGAGCTTGTGGAATCGTCTTTTCCTTCTTCATTTTCACTTTGTTTGTATGCATAGTAAATCGTCAATGGGTATCTTGAATCATGATTATTACGTATTATCTCGAATGCTCTTGTCATCCCATCTTTGAAATGATCCTTTGCTTTGTCTTTATCTCCATCAAATTGATAAGGATTTGAAACAATTTCTTCGTCTTTTGGAGTGGACATCGTGGAGAAAAGACTTGGAAACACTAATTTCAAATTGTTCCTATGTATTGGATAGAAAAAATCGGAAAGGTTGGCATACATAATATTGTCATAATATGGTGGGTCTGTAGAAACTATAGCTTTTTTTCCAAGAGGATAGAACGTTGCAGAAGCATCAAGTTGTTTTGCACCGCCCGAAACTCCCATTGGAAGCTGGGAAAGCGCCTTTATGCGCTTGTTTATAAAGGCAAAATTATCATTAACGAATGGATTTACTTCTGCAAAGTCCCAATGCATCTGAATTACTTGGCGAGAGAACATTTCTTCATTCATTTCTGTCCCAGATCTCCAACGGCATTGTGCATTATCATGTTCAGCAAAATCAGCAATTATTGTACTCAGATATATAGCCAACGCCTGCCCATATGCTTTGGCGCCATCGCCACCAGATTCATAATCACGTATATCTGAATACGACTTAACCGCAGATGCGTCTTTTTCAGCTATTTTCACAACTTCTGAGAGTTGAGTATTTAGAGTTTTAAGGACATACAATTGGCGTTTGGTAAATAAGTCAGAAACCATAGTGAGCCCATATTTTTTTGTCCATATATTTCTTGGATCGTCTGGCAACTCAACATCCAAATCCTTAAATTGCACAATGGGCAGATTCAATGAATTTAATGCACGGTATATCTTTTTTCCTTTCTTTCTTACCATGCCGGCCACGAGTGCATATCTCATACGTTTTGCTACACCTTCAACTTTTACATAATCTCCGGGTAGAAGCTGTGAACATTTATAGCATTTGAAATTTGAACCGCGCCCTGTTTTTGTTGGTTGAATCTCATGATTAACGATTTCAAAGGAAAGAGATTTACCGGAGTATACTGGCTTTGCGTAAATCTGATTTTTTTCAGATAATAGAAATTGTGTAACCAAAGGAACTTCTACGCCACATATGGGATTTGAACATTTTATTGTTCGACACCATATGAAAATATCTATATCTTCGCCATTCGGTGTTTTTTCATATAGATCTTGGCATTTAGCCGTTGTAAGCTCTAGAAGCTTCTTGCCATAGTATTCCAAGTCCAAAATAAGTGGATTGCCCGTTATCTGTTCTAAACCCTTAACCCTAGGATTCACAGGTGGTTTGCCTTCAAAACGATGAGGTATCTCTAATATCGCCTTATTTATCAACACAGCAATCGGATTTAAATCTGAACCATACCCATCCAAACCAAGAAGTTGCGCACTTAATGGTATTGACCCGCCACCACAAAACGGGTCCACTATTGCTGGAAGATCTCGCCCACAGCTTTTCAACATCTCTGTGCGAACGTTATTCAGCGTATTTGTATTCAGGACATCTTCTTTTACTACGCGTTCAATCAATCCAAACAATCTTTTTCTTTCTTTATTTGCCTCTTTTTCAGGCAGAGAATTCGATGGGTCGTCTAGCAATGATGCAAGAATGACTGCCTTGCAGATTCCGATTGGGCGTCTGGCCCAATAAGTATGTATTCCCGTATGGAAACCTTTTCTTTTAGAGTATGAATTTATGATTTCAAGCGGAAGAGCTACTTCGATAAGTTTCTTTTTGTACCCCATAATCATCACGTTGAACGAATAAGTTTGGAGATATTAAGATTTATGCTCTCAGTGGCAAATCCGGGCATTGATTCTTTTTCAAAGGGATTAACCATATAAATCGGTTTTAATGGGCTGCCCTTATCCACTTCCACCAAAGCCAATATGTATCTTTCTGGGCGGTTTTTGCCTGAAAGTATTTCATTGCGAGACACTGTTACTGTAGTCGCGCCTTTCTGTCTCCCCTTTACTTCTATAAGCCACCGGTCTTTGGTGTTTGGATCTGTGCTTTCTATGTCCCAGCCATAATTCTTTTTTGAAACATCTTCTGGCACTCGCCCCAATTCTATTTCATACTTCATAATTGCGTCCATTGCCAGTTTTTCTATAATAGAGCGGGCAACTTCATCAGCGCAGAATGTATCAGATGAATCTCCATAATTCGCAGGTAGCACCAATGCGCCACCTGAAACGAACGGAACCCGTTTTATTAGGTGTTAAGCGACACCACATATAGAGCCAGCAGCTTGCTTGGCCTTGAACACTTCTAGGGGAGTTTTGTATTTAAGGCTGCTGTGCGGCAGCCTGTTGTATTCCCACTCAAACTGCCGCAGCAGTTTGTTTGCGTGTTC
>JAPLWX010000047.1 GCA_026396415.1 Microcaldota archaeon | reverse complement strand
AAGGCGCAAGCAGAACGTCGCAACGTTCTGCTGCGCACCAGAACGGTTCGCCGTTCTGGTCGCGCCCCGCTCCAAGGAGCCCACTTTTTCGCCGTAGCGAAAAAGGGGTCCCTTTTTGCCCCGGGCAAAAAGTGGACGGGGAATCATCGCCATTCGGTCGACCGACAAATCGTCGCAACGATTTGTGGTCCACAAGTCGAATGTTTCGACTTGTCGGAAATATTGCCAGTTGGGCCCGCTGCAAGCAGCGGGGTATCGCCCAACTGGCAATGAAAAAACCCATCCCTGGATTTGGCAGGGCATTCTCCCGTGTCTGGAAAAGGCGCGGCAGAGGCTAGCCGCTCTCGAAAAGATATTCCTTTGGATAAACCTTCTCCATGACCAGTATGCTGCAAAGCTCCTTTTCTGTCCTGCTTAGCTTGGTGTAGATCTGGAAAAGCACGGCTGCTTTCTTTTCCTCATCCCATGCCATCGCGGATGGAAAAAACGGGCTTTTCATGCGAAGTTCGGCATCCGCAACCAGCATCTCGAACTTTTCAAACAAGGGGTATTGCTCCGGAAGTGCAGCTTTCAAGTCAAGCCTGTTATCGCAAAAAGCCCTCTTATGGGCCTGGATCAGTCTGTACTTGTTTTCTATCCCGCTCTTGAGCGCAGGAACGCTGAGCGTTTGCCTTCTCCTGGCGCCGCCTGCCTTTTTCTCCTTTAGTATGGCGTTCATCCACACACCACCGCACTGTTATAATGACTGTGTGGTTATGCTTATAAGCAGACCATGCGGAACTCTCCTGCGGGCATTCATTCCTTCCCTATAAGCCTGGTGAGTATGCCGTACACCCTCACCGCGTCCGCGTTCCTCACCACCATCAAAGTGTCGGTGTGGCACGAGATGAACTCCAGCACGTTTATCCCTTCCGCGGCAATCGCGTTCAGGATGACCGAAACGCACCCGGGCGTGTCCTGCAGCTCGCGCGGGCTGCACAATATTATGAGGGTGAGCCCGTCCATCACGCCCACCCCTTTTTTCCGAAGCTCCTTCCCGTAGGAAGCGTCCACCACGCTCATCACGCCGGACTTGGAATTCGAGGTGGCAATCACAGGCACGCCAATGCCGCCCTTGGACGAGGCTACGCAGACATCGGAGCGTATCTCCACCGTGCTTGAGCGGAGTATCCTCTCCACTCCCCGCTCCCAGTCGACCTCAGCGCCCCTGGTTGCCCTCGCCAGCCGCAGCAACGCAGCCTTTATCGCGGCAAACTCCCCTTTCCTGCCCGGGAAAATCTCGCGCTGCAGCCTTCGCGCCAGCGCGGAGTAGTTGCACAGGCCGTTGTTCACCATGGAGAGGAGCTGCGGCCTGCGCTTGAGATACAGCCGTATTATGTTTGCAGTGGTTGCCATTTTCAATCCCCTCCTTCCGGCGCTGAAAATGGCAATAAGTTGTCAGCGCACTTTTTCGCTTCGCGAAAAAGGCGCAAGCAGAACTTCGTTCTGCTGCGCACCAGAACGGTTCGCCGTTCTGGTCGCGCCCCTTTTTGCCCGCTGGCAAAAAGAGGGCAGACAACTGTGTTGCCATGCCTACGCCTCCAAAACTTTTTGTCCCATAAGGGACACCCCTCTCTCTTCCGCGCGGCGGCTTTTAACACTTGCTACGCATTTTGCCCATCCGCCATCCCGCTTACAGTTGTCCCATATGAAACATAGTGTACCGCCTTTTGCAGCAAATGGAATGCAAGCTTAAAAGGCGGATTCCATGCACAATGCACGACAACGGAAAGAGGTGAGGTCAATGTTAACGAATACAAAAATCAATGTGGTAACCAGCTTATTTAAACAGGTGGTTCTTCCGGCCAAAGCCAAGGCGGGCATTAAGAAGTTTTTTCCCTGGGCTTTCCAAACTCCGGAAACAAAGCCGACTGGAAACAGTTGCCCTGAAGCCGAACGCGAGCTGCCTGCACACGATAACAGGGCAGATCTGAAAATACTCGGCATCTACGATGATGACGATAAAAAAGTCCTAGATGAGTCAGGAAAGCCAGTTGAACTGAATTTCTGCCTCAGCCCGAACGGGAAAGGGATTGTTAAGGATTTGGGTGTGGCGAGCCTGCTATCCCTCAAAGCGGCTGAAATGCACCCGGTTTTGGAAGCCGCATGCGTTTATGACGTGATTGGCCGCAACTCCGGCTGATTTCCCCTCTTTTTTGCAGTGTCTGCCTTCTTTTTTATTCTTTTACCTCAAAATCCACCCATGCAGAGCAAAAAGTCCGATTTCTCGGAATGGTACACCGAAATCACGAAGGAGGCGAAGCTTTGCGACCTGCGCTACAACGTCAAGGGCTTCGTCGTCTTCATGCCATGGTCTGTCATCAGCATGAAAAAGATGTACTTTATTTACGAGGCTGAAATGGAGCGCACCGGGCACCAGCCCGCCTGGTTCCCCGCGCTCATCCCGGAAAGCAACTTCCACAGGGAGAGCAAGCACGTGGAGGGCTTCACGCCCGAGGTCTTCTGGGTGGAGCGCGCGGGCGACAACAAATTGGAAGAGCGCCTTGCAATGCGCCCCACCTCGGAAACCGCAATGTACCAGATGTACTCGCTTTGGATACAGGGGAAAAGCGACCTGCCCCTCAAGATATACCACTCTTCACAGGTTTGGAGGTACGAGACAAAGGCGACCCGCCCCTTCATCCGCTCGCGCGAGTTTTACTGGATAGAGTCCCACGATGCATTCGCATCCGAGGCAGAGGCGCGGGCACAGGTGACTCAGGACATGGAAATGGCGCAGAACGTCATCTTCGGGCAGTTCGGCGTGCCCTTCCTGTTCTTCGAGCGGCCGCAGTGGGACAAGTTCCCCGGCGCGGTCTCCACCTATGCCGCCGACTGCCTCATGCCTGACGGCCGCGTGCTGCAGCTCCCCTCTACGCATCTGCTCGGGCAGAATTTTGCCAAGCCCTTCGATGTCAAGTTCCTCAACGAGAAAGGGGAATCGGAATACTGCTGGCAGACCTGCTACGGCCCTTGCATTTCCAGGATATACGCGGCAATCATCTCTGTGCACGGGGACGACGGCGGGCTTGTGCTCCCCTTTTCATTGGCGCCCCTGCAGGCAATCGTGGTGCCCATACCCCGCCGGGGGAACGAGGAAACGGTAGAAAAGGCCGCGCGCGAAATCATCTCGCTTTTGGCAAAAAGCGGCATACGCGCAGAAGGCGACTTCTCGCAGAACACGCCTGGCTTCAAGTACAACGAATGGGAAATGAAAGGCGTGCCATTCCGCATAGAGGTCGGCGGCAGGGAGGCTGAGTCTGGCATATTCACCGTGGTTCGCCGCGACAGCCGTGCAAAGTCGCAGGTGAAAAAAGACGGGCTTGCCTCCTTCCTTTCCAGCGAAGGCGCGGCAATGTTCGAATCTTTGAAGCAGCGCGCGCAAAAGGGATTCGACGCGCGCATCTCAAAGGCAGAGGACATGAAAATGCTTGCATCCGAGCTTGAGGCCGGGAAAATCGTTGCCGTGCCATTCTGCACCATGGAAAAAGCAGGTGAAAAGTGCGCGGACGCCGTGAAGGAAAAGTGCGCCGCAAACGTGCGCGGCACAAGGTACGGCAAGCACGAGCGCGCGCACGGCAAATGCATTGCCTGCGGAAAGGAGGCGGGCGCAATTGTTTATATTGCAAGGCAATACTGACGCCGCGCGTTGCCAGCAATGATTTATATTACAAGGCAATGCTAATTCTTCCGTAGCCCCTTCGTCTAGTGGCCAAGGACGCTGGGCTTTGAAGAACCCTTTTGCTCGCTCCAGATGGGGACGCTCGCAAAAGCGTTCACGGAAAACGTGAAAGGGTTCCGAAGAAACCCGGTAACAGCGGTTCGAATCCGCTAGGGGCTATTCTCGTTTGCCCCTAGCTTTTGCCCTCGTTGTCGAGCGCGTGAGACAGGGCAAGCTCGACCTTGCCTTCCCGCTCATTTATGCCGCTGAGAATGATTGAAAGCCATTACCATTTCCCCCTATGCACCCTTTCCCCGTTATAGCGCATCTCCGCGCGCCCTATTGCCTTCGGGAAGCCGATTACAGCGAATGAAACCGGCGCAATGTGCGCGGGAATTCCTAGCAGCTTCCGAAAGCCCTCCATCTTTTTCTCATCGGGGTAAACCCCTGTCCACACCCCGCCCATTCCCATGGCATGCGCGGCAAGCAGGATATTCTCCGTGGCAGCTGCGCAATCCTGCACGACATACTCCCGGCTTCTCTCGTTTTGGGTGTCCCCGCAGACAAGTATGCCTGCCGACGCCTCTGCAACCATTTTTGTGTATGGCGAAAACTCCGGAATGCGCAAAAGCATTTCCCTGTCCGATACCACGACAAAATGCCACGGCTGCCCGTTCCTTGCAGTCGGCGCCTGCATGCCGGCCGCAAGAAGCTTTTTCAGCGCATCATCCGGCATTGGCTTGTAACCAAACTCCCTCACGCTCTTCCTGGTCATTATCGCAACAAGTGCTTCCATGCTCTCACCTACGCTCACATGCGCAGGCAAGCGATTTAAACCTCTGCGCCTCCAACACGGCAAGGAAGGTGATGGGATGGTTGCAATAAACGAATCGGCGCCTGAGTTCCACGAGGACGCATACATCGACGGCGACATGAAGAAAGTCTCGCTTAAAGACTACCGCGGAAAATGGGTGGTCCTCTTTTTCTACCCTGCAGACTTCACATTCGTCTGCCCGACCGAGCTTGGGCAGCTTGCCGCGCATTACGATGAAATCAAGGCACTTGGCGCAGAGGTGATATCAGTGAGCGTGGACACAGCGTTCGTGCACGCTGCATGGCATGACCAGTCGCCGGCAATAAAGGGGATAAAATTCCCCATGCTTGCCGACCCTGCGCACCGCGTCTGCAGCGCATACGGTACCATCATCCCGCAGGACGGGCTTTCGCTGCGCGCCACATTCTTCATAGACCCTGACGGCGTGGTGAAGGCTTACGAGTTCCACGACAATTCCATTGGCAGGAGCGTGGACGAAACCATCCGCAAGCTCCAGGCAGCGCAGTATGTGAAGGCGCACAACGGGGAAGTGTGCCCCATGAACTGGAAGCCGGGCGCCAAGACGCTCAGGCCAGGCATGGATCTTGTGGGCAAGATTTAAGGGCGGGTGGGAATATGGACGAGGAAGAAAAAACAAAGCTGCTTGGGCGCGCAGCGCGCCTCGAGGCAAAGATGCTTTTCGTAAAGGCTGCCGAGGTTTACCTCTCGCTTTCAATGGACGCTGAAGCTGCAGTGGCATATGAAAAAGGCAGCGACTACTCGCGCGCAGCGGCGCTTTTTGAAAAGCTAGGCAAGCCCCGGGATGCCGCGCGCTGCAGGAAGCTGCGCGACGCAGCCTCCACAGGCGGCACCTGGATGGACATGCAGGCGGAATTCCAGAAGGATGCGGGCAATCCGTATTGATTTTTTTTCCAGCTTTTCTGAAAAAATTAGCGCGAGCGCGCAAGATGCATGCGCGCAACTGAAACATAACCAAGAAGCAGCACCAGCGCGAATATCAGCAGGAGATTTTCCCGCAGCCCCGCGCCTATCTGGTAAAGGAAGGCAATGCTGGAGAGCGTGCCCACTGCCCGGAATACCCATGCTATTATCCACGTGGAAAACGCAAAGCCTGCGGCATTGCCGATGGGCATGCAAACGAGGTAGCCTGCATAGAAGCGCCTGGCAAAATACTGGCAATAGCCAATGACTAGGGGCACCACGAAAAACCAGGCAATGTTCCAGTCAACCGCCTCAATCATCAGGGCGGCAAGCTGGCTCTGCAAAACAATGTTCACAAGCCTGACAATCCAGAGGCAAATTATAGTGACTATAAGGCTGACCACTGCCCCGATGAGCGGGCCTATCATCCCCATTATCTCAAGAGGGAGAAACCACCAGTTGAGCCACTGGCGCTGCTTTCCCTCTCCCGGATAGCTCCAGGTGCCGTGCACTTTCTTTGCCTCGCCTGCCATAAGGGAAAAAAAGAAGGGAAAGATAAAAAGCATGCGCCCTGCGCAGGGGAAAAAGCGGCAGTCAGCCTGCGAACGCGCCTATGAAGTACCGGGGCAGCATGGACACTGCATTGCCCGAGTGGGGCCTTCCCATCCCGCCTTTGGTGGCGTATGCCTGCGTCGCATCGGTGCCGCAGTAGGGAACGTATGCCTCGCCTCCCGGGTGGTTGGAGAACGCGGAGAGGTCATAGACGCTCCCGTTTATCGCCATCCAGCAGTCCGAGACAGTGTTGTGCGCGGACAGCTGCGCAAGCGTGATTGCTGATGGGGCTGATGGCGGGGAAGGAGGTGCCTGCGCGCCGCCTGTTGGCGGTGGCGAAGGAGGGGCCTGGCCGTTCCCCGGGGCAGGAGGAACCTGCGCGCCAACCTGGGACGAATTGTTCCTAGGGACCGGCGGCAAGCCAGGGGAAGCCTGCGGCGCTTGAGTCGCCTGCGGCGACTGCTCGCCCCCTGCTGAGGCAGGCGGCGAAGACGCGCACCCTGCAAGCAGGAGCGCAAAAGCTGCGAGCATTGCTAATGCGAATTTCATTCCATCACCTGCGGCAAATGTGCCGCAAACCCTTAAAAAACAGCTTCCGCCCCACGCGAGTAATTTTATATCTTGCCTGCGGATTGGCGTCATGGCGGAAATGATGGTGACGAAAGCCGACGGCACAACCGAGCCTTTGGACTACAACAAGATACGCCATTCGCTTTCGCGCGCAGGGGCATCGCGCGCGCTTTGCGAGGAGGTAATAGAATCCCTGCAAGCGCGCATGCGCCCTGGCATCACAACGGAAGAAATCTACAGGATGTCCTTTGAGCGCCTGCGCGAGCTGAAGCTTGGGGCGGCGGCGCGCTTCGGCCTCAAAGCAGCCCTCCTCAGGTTCGGCCCGGACGGGCACCCGTTCGAGACGTTCGCGGCCGCGCTTCTCAAGGGCAGGGGCTATTCCACGCTCATGCGCCAGACGCTGCGCGGCAAGTGCATCCAGCACGAAATCGACGTGGTGGCGTCCCGCCCCGCAATTCCCGGGCACAGCGCCACCAAATTCATTGCCGAGTGCAAGTTCCACAACTCGCCGCACCTTCAGTGCCACATCCAGACCGCGCTTTATTCCTGGGCGCGCTTCCTGGATGTGCATGCGGCAAACCCGGGCATAGACTCGGGCTGGCTTGTAACAAACACCAAATTCTCCTATGATGTCATCCAATACTCGGACTGCGTGGGCTTGAAGCTTTTGGGCTGGAGCTTCCCGCGCGACGAGTCCATACAGATCCGCATAGAGGAGAACAGGCTCTACCCGGTGACGCTCCTCTCGCGCCTGGACAGGCGGGGGTTCGAGGCGCTGCACAATGCGGGCATCATATTGGTGAAAGACGTTGCAGCCGCGCAGGACGAGCGCCTGCGCGCAATCGGCTTTTCAGAAAAGCAGGCGGAAGGCATAAAGGAAGAGGCAAAGCAGATAATGAGCGCAAGGGGCTGACCTGCCATCGATATATTTATATAATGAAACACTCGCAACAACATTATGCAGATTAATGCGGCAACCAGCCAATTTCGCGTCCTGGACATAGCCGGGACTGGCAGATCCATGGTGCCCACATACTGCAAATTATCTGCCAAAGGCCAGCGTGCGTTTTGCCTGAAGTCCATTGACATTCTAAATGAAGATATAACATATCATACCGGCAACTGCAGCATAATCTGGCAGAAGGCGCCTCTTCAAGACCAGCTCAAAAAGGAACCTAGAGACTATTACGACCATATTCATTTGCATTCTCCTTTGGGAAAATTCAAAGGAGCCGAAATAGCCGATGCGTTCGGCAATATAAACCGGATTATGAAGCAGGGCGGATGTCTTTTTTTCAGCATGGACGATTTTAAGGTGGCAGTTGGCGACAGCAAGCACGAGTTTGCCATTTTGCTTGCAGCCGACAGGATTAGGAATGATTTTGCCCAATGCCTTTCGTATCTTTATGCAATGCGCCCGGATGAGGATGCCTCAAGGCGGCTCCGCAGCATTATTGGGAACGATTTCACACTCCCGAAAATGGAAGAAATAGTGCGGTTCTTCGGTGCAGAACGCCTCAACTCCCGTCCATTGAACGGATTCGTGCGCAACCTCTTCTCGCGGTTTACAGAAAATCTTCATTCCATCCAGTACTATGCAATCGCACAGAAAAAAGAGTAATGCTCAAGCCGCTTTCCTTTTCTCTTCCGCGTTCTTCTCCAGCTTGCGCTTTATCGTCTTCAGCATGACAAACGAGTCGCGCTCCATCTCCTCGAGGCGGAACGAGATGAGCTTTGCCTGCCCCTCGAGGCGCGGGATCATCACATACTCGAGCGAGTTCACGCGCCTCTTCGTCTTTTCAATCTCGATGATGAGCCTGCGTATGCCGTTTTCCGTCTCCGAGAGCTTGAAGATAAGGTCCAGCACGTGCTCAAATGTGTCCGCCACCTCGTCTATTTTCGCGCTCGTGCCCACAATTGAGTAGCCGCGCGCGAGAAGGAGCTTTTTCGGCTCCGATGCCTCGAGCGTGGGGATTTTCACGCCCATGATGTTCCTGACCTCCACATGCACGTTGGGCGCGCGCTTCACTGCCATGGATGCGGCCTCTATCTCCTGCATGGAGTGGTAGGACTGCGCCACTGCAAGCGCGCCATACGCGCTCTTCATGCGCGCGTTGAGGTCGCTCCTCAGGTCCTGCGCCTTTCCCAGTATCTTGAAGAACTCCAGTATGAGCGCGTCGCGCTTCTGCTTCAGGAGCTTGTGCCCCTTGCGCGCGAGCTTCACCCTGGTCCTGGCCTTGAGAAGTTCCATGCGCGTCGGGTTTGGGGTTTCTGCCATCTAAATCACAAGTTAATTTTCTTCAGTTCTTCCTGTGCTTTCTCCCGTATTTCTCGATGAACTCCTTCTTCAGCCTCTTAAGCTCGCTTTCCGGGAACATGGCAAGCATCTCCCATCCAAGGTCGAGCGTCTGCTCGATTGTCCTGTCCTCGTGCGTGCCCTGCGCGATGAAGCGCTTCTCGAACACGTCTGCGAACTTCAGGTAAAGCTTGTCGGTTGCGGAAAGCGCCTCCTCGCCAACCACTGCGGAAAGCGAGCGCAGGTCCCTGCCTGTTGCATACGCTGCATAAAGCTGGTCAGCCATGCCCCTGTGGTCCTCGCGCGTCCTGTCCTTGCCAATTCCCAGGTTCATCAACCTTGAAAGGCAGGGAAGCACGTCAACAGGCGGGACTATATTCTTCCTGTGGAGGTCCCTGCCAAGCACAATCTGCCCTTCTGTGATGTAGCCTGTCAGGTCTGCAATCGGGTGCGTGATGTCGTCGCCAGGCATGGTAAGGATGGAAAGCTGAGTCACCGTGCCTTCCTTGCCCTTTATCCTCCCTGCGCGCTCATAGATGGTGGACAAGTCTGTGTACATGTAGCCGGGATAGCCTCTCCTTCCGGGCACCTCTTCGCGGGCGGATGCGATTTCTCGCAGCGCCTCGCAGTAGTTTGTCATGTCCGTGATGATGACTAGCACGTGCATGTTCTTTTCATAGGCAAGATACTCTGCAGTAGTGAGGGCGAGACGCGGCGTGATAATTCTCTCCACCGACGGGTCGTCAGCCAGGTTCAGGAACAGCACCGCCCTCTCAAGCGCGCCTGTCTTTTCAAAGTCGCGCATGAAAAACGATGCCTCCTCGTGGGTAATGCCAACCGCTGCGAACACCACGGCAAACTGGTCCTTGCCGCCTTTGCCTGAGGACACCACCTTTGCCTGCCTTGCAATCTGCACGGCAAGCGCGTTGTGGGGAAGCCCCGAGCCTGAGAAAATGGGCAGCTTCTGCCCGCGCACGAGCGTGTTCAGCCCGTCAATGGCGGAAATCCCCGTCTGGATGAAGTCGCGCGGCTCAGCCCTTGCATATGGGTTTATGGGAGCGCCGTTGATGTCCAGCCTCTTCTCGGGAATGATTGCAGGCCCCTTGTCGCGCGGCTCTCCCAGCCCGTTGAAAACCCTGCCCAGCATTTCCTGCGAAACGCCAATCTGCATGGTCTCGCCGAGGAACTTCACAGTGGTGTCCTCCAGGTTGATTCCCGCAGTCGTCCCGAACACCTGCACCACGGCAAGCCCGCGCTGGGTGTCGAGCACCTGCCCTTTTTTCCTCTCGCCCGAGGGCAGCTGTATTTCCACGATTTCGCCATAGCCGATGTCATTCACGCCTTCCACGAACACGAGCGGGCCTGCGATTTTTGTGACTGTTTTGTATTCCTTCATAGTATCACCAACAACCCAAGCCCCGAGCCCACGCCTTTCAGGCGTGGGTAAAGGCAGCTTGTTTTTCGCATACAATCTTCATAATCTACCAGCAGCCCAAGCCTTTAGGCTTGGGTTGTTGACCCGTTCACTTCGACGCACCTAGCGAGTCAAACGCCCTGTCGATGTCCCCCCCGAGCGCGTCGACTTCGGAGAGCTTTTCCTCAGGAACTTCCTTCATGCGCGCAATCCTCTCGCGTATGGGAAGCTCCAGAATCCTCTTGAGCTGCACGCCAATCTCGACCGCCGCAATCGCGCGGTGGTGGAAGCGCAATATGTTCCTAAGCATCAGGTACTGCTTTTTCATGGACGAGTATGTGTCCACCTCGTGGAACGCGGACTGCTGAAGCAGGTCCTCGCGCAGCATCTTGGTGGAGACCATGACCGCCTGCTCCTTTTCAGGGAGCGCGTCAGGCCCCACGAGCTGCACGATTTCCTGCAGCTCTGCCTCCTGCTGCAGAAGCGCCATCGCCTCCTTGCGGAGCTCCACCCAGTCTGACGACACGTTCTGGATGTACCAGTTGTCAAGCGTGTCCGTGTACAGGGAATAGCTCCTCAGCCAGTGGAAAGCCGGGAAGTGCCTGCGCTGCGCAAGGCTTGCGTCCAGCGCCAGGAAAACCTTTGTCACGCGCAGCGTGTTTTGCGACACAGGCTCATTGATGTCCCCTCCTGGCGGCGACACCGCGCCGATAATTGTAACGGAGCCTGTCCTGTTCTCATCCGTCCCAAGGCACCTCACCCTTCCTGCGCGCTCGTAGAACTCGGCAAGCCTCCTCGCAAGGTAGGCAGGATACCCCTCTTCGCCTGGCATCTCCTCCAGCCTCCCTCCGATTTCGCGCATTGCCTCCGCCCAGCGCGAGGTGGAGTCGGCCATGAGCGCAACGTCATATCCCATGTCGCGGTAATATTCCGCGATTGTCACGGCAGTGTAGATTGATGCTTCACGCGCAGCCACAGGCATATTGGAAGTGTTGGCAATCAGCACGGTTCTGTCCATGAGCGGCTTCTTTGTCTTGGGGTCCTCAAGGCGCGGAAATTCAGTAAGCACCTCAGTCATTTCATTCCCTCTCTCGCCGCACCCCACATAAACCACAATCTGGGTGTCCGACCATTTTGCAAACTGGTGCTGGGTAACCGTCTTTCCTGAGCCAAAAGGCCCGGGAATGCACACCGAGCCGCCTTTTGCAATCGGGAAGAAGACATCCACAATCCTCTGGCCTGTGATGAGCGGAAGGATGGGGTCGAACCTCTCTGCCGCAGGGCGCGATTTCCTCACGAACCAGCGCTGCATCATGATGACCTTGCCCTCCTTGCCTGCTGCGCCGGTGATTGTGCAGACCTGCTCCTCCACTGTGAACTGCCCTGCCCGTATGTTTTGCACATTGCCTTCAAGCGGCGCCATTATCCGGTGGAGTATGACGTCGGTTTCCTGTACGGTGCCTAAAACGTCGCCCACCTTGACAGACTGCCCGTTCTTTGCGACAGGCACAAACTCCCATTTCTTGTCCCTGTCCAGCGAATTTGCCGACATCCCTCTCGTGATGAACGCGCCTCCCTTCTCAGCCATGACATTGAGCGGGCGCTGGATGCCGTCGTAAATGGACCTGAGAAGCCCGGGCCCCAGCTCAACTGAAAGCGGCTCGCCCGTGGTCTCCACCGGCTCGCCAGGGCGAAGGCCGTTCGTGTCCTCGTACACCTGGATGGTGGACGTGTCGCCCGCCATCTTGATGATTTCGCCGGTGAGCCGTTCGTTGCCCACCTTGACCACGTCGTACATCCTCGCGCCTGCAACGCCCCGCGCTTCCACGACCGGCCCTGAAATCCTGTGCAATATCCCCATCATAACACCTCGTAAATATTATCATTTCCCGCTACTTCTTCTTCGTCAGGTCCACGCCGAGCGCGCGCTTTATCAGCTTGGCAAGCGACTCCTCCTGCTCAATTGGGCCGCCCATGTCCGGTATTGCGACGACAATCGGCTTTGCGGTCTGCTCCACCTTTTTCTTGAGCCGCCAGTCGCAACCTTCAAGCATGCGCTCCGTGACTATGATTATGCCAAACCCCTCGTCCGACAATAGCTCTGACAGCCTGCCTTCAGCCTCGCTTCCCGAAAGCGGATAAGTGTGATCCACTCCCGCGAGCCTAAAGCCCGTGCAGGTGGGCGAATCCGCAATCACCGCGATTTTTTCCTTGTTGTCCGTTGCCATCCAATCAACCAATAATCATCAGCGCATGCCTTCCCATGCGCCATCCCAATCATCATTCATTGCCAACTGAGCGATACTCCGCTGCTTGCAGCGGAGCGAAGTTGGCAATATTTCGACCGAATGGCGATGATACCCCGCTGCTTGCAGCTGGGCGCCTTCGGTCGAATTCATCCATGCGCGCGTTTTCGCGCGCAATTCAAATCATCCCACCAGCACCAGCATCTCCATGATTCTTTCAGTGGGCAGCCCCAGTTCCTTGCCCCTCACTATCTTCTGTATGTTCGCCATCTCCTCCTCCTTGAGGAAAAGGAAGCCCACAATCGCGCCAATCGACATCATGCTGCGCCGAAGCGCGTGCAGGCTCTTCCTGGCAAGCGAGCGCTCGAACACCACTTCGAAATGCGAGATCTGCCCGTCTTGCTTGTAGCGCTGCTCCGCCGCGGCAAATTCCTCCCTGCCTGTGGAGGAGAGGAAGAAGAACGGGGATGCAAGCGAGGCGATGTCAGCCACGTCCTTTGCGGATGCCATCTTCTCAAGCGCAGACAGCCCCATCTTCCCTCCGCCCACCATGTGCTCCATTATCGCCTTCCTGTCCGCGCCGTTTTTCCTCAAGCGCATGGCGGTCATGATGTTCTTTGCATCCGCCTCTGCGCGCAAAAGCCTGATTATTGCCATTGCATCGCGGTCGCCCGCGGCAAGTATGTAGGAAACCGTCTCATAGTAATACCTGTCAAGCGCAGACAGGAAAAAGTCAAGCTTTGCCGAATCCGAGCCCGGGTTTTGGAATAGCTGCTTTATCTGCTCCTTTGGTATGCCGCGGACCGATGCTGAGGCAAGGAACCTGCCGCCAAAGTCAGTGGAGCGGAGCACTTCATAAAACTCGTCCGCGCCTTTCGCGTTTTGCAGCGCATTCAGCTCCTTCTGCCCCATCGAGCCTGCAGGCACCAGGAGCATCTGGGTCTCCTCCCTGCTCTTGCCAAGCTTTTTTGCAAGCAGTATCGCCTTCACGTTGTGGATGTCGTACTTGCCAAGGAAGGCAAGGAGCGTCTCCATTCCCTGCTTGGGGGTTATTTTCACCAGCTTCTGCGTTGTGCGCGCGAAGTTTTTGCTGACCGCAAGCTCCACCCGCATCTCATCGGTGATATTCGGCGGCAGGCCTGCAAAATCGTTTTTGTAAGTTGTGCGCGAGAGGTACTCTATCACAGCGGCAGCGGTGTGCACCTTGAGCAGGTCCTCTGCCTGGCGCCGCGAGAGAAGCAGGGGGCGCATGGCGCGCACGCGCGCATTCGCATAGCCGTATATGAATGGCTTTAGCGAAATGGGCGGCTCGGATGCGCCGAGCGCCGACCTCTGGCCGATGTTTTTCAGTCTAATTGGCATGTTTGCACTTCCCTAGAACATCTTGTCATAAGCTTCCTTGCGAAGCTCCAGCCTTTTCTGCGAGAATATCTCCTCAAGCGTCTTGTTCACCCTTACCTTGCCATTCTGGCTTTCCAATATCACGCCGCCGCAATATTCCGGCGGAAGCTTCTTGAGCGGATAGCCGGAAAGGAGCTGCCTGTCCTCGTCGCGGACATAGACAGTTGCCTGGCTTGAGCCAAGCTCCGCCATCCCTTCCTTTACCAGCGCCTCCAGGAAACCCGGGTAGAACGACTTTTTCATGGAACTCGACTTGAACTCGTGCCACGCCTGGGCAAGCGCGCGCTCCACAGCCTCGTCGCGCGCCTCGTCCAGCATTTTTTTCGCGGCAAGCTTTGCAGATGTGATGCGCTCGGACGCCTCCTGCTTTGCTAACTCGGCTGCCTCCTTTTTTGCGAGCCGCGCATCCTCTTCCGCCCTTGCCTTTGCATCCTCCACTATCCTTTCGGAGTTCTTCTCGGATGCCCTCACAATCTTCTTGCCTTCGGACTCGGCATTCCGATGAAGCTCGGATGAAAGTTCCTCAAATCCCATATACCCACCCCTGCTGCCGCGCATGCGGCAAGGCTGGCCCAGGCGGGCAGGCAAGGCGCAGGGCAAAATTCCCGAAGCCTCCCTTCCCGCCGGGCAATGAATTCTTTTTTCTCTTCAGGCAGTCGCTGCAACAGCGGTCTCCTTGCCAATCTGGCCGAAGAGCAGGAACGCGACCACGAATCCCAGGAGCACGATGAGCTCGGGAATCGCCATGTAGACGATGAGCTTGAACGTGTCTTCCGGCCTTTCAGCCACATAGCCGACTATCGCCGACCCTATCGATGCCTGCGCTATGCCGGTTCCCAGCGCGCCTCCGAGTATGGCGATTGCCGCGCCTATTCCGTACGCGCCTGCGTTTTCTATTGCTACCATTTTCACGCACCTCTTGTTTCTGTCTGGAGTGAAAAGACAGGCGAACGCATCTTCAGAAGCGACGCACGCTTCTGGAGAGACAGCCGCATCAGCGGCTGGAACGCCTGGATTTCTATCCCTCCGTGCTTACTTTTCTCAGATTAAACTTCCTGAGTATGAACCCTCTTTGCCGAGAACGGGGCGAATCTCACGCCCCCTCCAGTGTAAAACTTCCCGAAGAATTCCACCACCGAAAGACGGGCCCCGTGCACAAGCGCCTCGAACATCGCAAGGCAGCATGCCGCCAGGTGCATTGCTACATATATTGCAGCAGTGATGATGAAAACCACGATGCCAAGCGGGGAGATGTCAAGGCGGGGAAGCAATAATTCGTTTATCGCCTCTGCAATAATAAGGCCCCCCACCCCCACTGCCGCAATACGAAGGTAGGACATCACATTGCCCAGCAGGCTTGGCAATTCTATTATTGCGATTACCCCTTCCGTATAGACGAGCCCGCCAATGCAGAGCGCCAGGAGAGCAGCGGACGGGATTGCCATGCCCGGGAACATGGTGTAGACCGTGGAGCCTATGAGAACAAAGCCAGCGATTTCCACGCCAAGCCAGCAGAGCTTGGCATAGGCATGCTTCCTGCTGTGGCTCCACTCGTTTATCGCGCCCAATATGAAGCCGAGCGCAAGCTGCGCCATGCCGATCATAATGGAGAGGAACATGAGGAAGGTGAGCGAGACTGCGCGGTGTATGCCGGCATATAGCGTGAAGCCCAGGAGGTGGCTGTGGGAGAACCCGAAGTACTCGTCAAAGGCAATGCCGGCGAAGAACGCGGGTATTGCGGAAATCATCCAGATGAGCGCGACGGAATGCAGAAGGCCGCCAGGCTTGCTTTTCCTGGTGAAAAGCCAGGCGAGCAGGAAGGAAAGCAGGGCATAGCCGGCGTCGCCCATGATGAGCGCGTAGGTCAGGGGCACTGCGATTGCAAGTATGATGGTGGGGTCTATTTCATAGTACTGCGGCGTGGAGATGAATTCCACCAGGTATTCGAACGGCTTTGCGGCTCCGGGGTTGTCGAAAAGAGTGGGCGGCACCTCGTCGTGCTTGAAGCTGACCTGCGAGATATGGATCTTTTTGCCGAACCTCTGCCCCATCTCATGCGTGATCCTGCCTGCTTTTCCGGCCTCTGCCCAGCCCTCGATGAAATAAAGCTCCGCGCTTGCCGAGAAAAGGGTGGCGACCTGCGCGCGGTCAGCCTCTATCGAAAGCGCCTCATCAAGCGCCACAAGCTTGGGGTATATTGCCCCGCCAAGGTGCGCAAGCTTCCTTCCCGCTTCCTCTGCACCTTTCCGCATCTCCCCTTCCTTTTCCCGAAGATGCGCAATTTCCGCCTTTGGCGTCCCGGAAATCCTGGGAAGCGGATTTGCCTGCCCCAGCCCCTCGAGGAATTTCGAATCCGCCGCCTTTGGAAGCGCGACCAGGAACACCTCCGATTCGCCGCTTTGCGTGGACGCGAACATGCAGTTTTTCGTAGCCGCCAGTATTTCGCGCGCAACCTTCGCCTTTTTTTTGTGCGCGCGCAAAAGCGAGAATTGGAGCGTTTCCGATGAAAGCTCCGAAAAGTCCAGGTGCAGTCCCTCTATCTCGGAAAGCGCCTTCTGCGCAGCAATGTTCGCGTCCAGTTCCTTTGCATATGCGTCTTTCTTCGAGGCAAGCCCGAAGACAGGCTCTGCGCGGCTTATGAGCTCGTCAGCGCTTGTTACGGGGTCTTCAAACGAGAATTTCTTTGATGATGGCTTGCCCTCTTCCCGATTGGAGCCTGCGGCTCCGATGGGCGCAATTTTGCCCCCCTCTTCGGGCTTGCCGCCCGAAGGGGCGCCGTCGCCGCGCGGGCGACCGTCGTGCAAAACTGCCGTCCCGAACGCCTCCTTTATGGTGCGAATCTTCACCAGCCTTGACGAGACCTCGTCAAAAGAGGGCAGCGGGCCTGCGCGCTCAAGCTCGGGCAGCTTCGAGTCGGTTATGTGAAGCACAGAAAGCTGCTGCAGTGATTTCACTACTTGCGGGGCGATTGCCTTGAGGCAAATCACCCTGATTTTCGCCATTTTTGCAGCCCGAAACATGCAAGCCCCCTTAAACCGATTGCGCAAGCGCGGCAATGTCCGAGTCAGGCAGCCTCTTCGCCTTTATCGCGCCCGCCTGCTTCCTTGCAGCGTCAAGTATCCTGCGTATCTCCGCGTCCGCTTCCTCGCGCTTCCTTGCCAGTATTTCGTTTTTCGCCTCGACCGCCTTCTGCTGCGCCTTGGAAATTATCTCGACAGCGGACTCTCGCGCGGCAGCCTCGATGCGCGCCGCCTCGGCTTTCGCATCCTCCACGCGCCTGGCAGCGCCTTTCTCGGCATCCTTGAGCGCGCGCACCTGCGTCAGGAACTCTGCTTCGCGGTGCTGCTCATGGCTGGAAGGATGGGGATTGGCATGGGAAGCAGAATGTTCGTGTCCTTTAATGCCTTCTGAACCTTTGGTCATTCAATTCACCTGCCCAATTGGATCCGTTCGCAAAAAAGCAGACGCTATTTCAAGGTAATGGTTTAAAAGGATTTCTTTGGGGCTGGCGGAAAACGCAACCCAAACGCCAGTTTCAGGCGCCCGTGGGGTTCGCTTATTTGCTTTCGAGGATGCCAACTTGGTAGGCAAGGGCAGATGTGCTGCTCAGAACCTTGGAATCGTATGATTGAGGCCGGGCCTCAAGGCGCATTTCTTCCTTATTGAGAACAAGGAGCGGGTTGTATTTGAAATTGTCGCTGGTGAAAAGGTCGATTACCGGGATTGCATATGCCACATCCTTGTTCACGAGGCGCCTGAATCCCAAGCTCTTGAATGTGGCTATGCCATCAAAGAGAAGGCCCTTCAGCCCTTCTGGCGTCAGTTGCAGGTCTTCATATGTAAGTCCGTGACTTTGCCTGGCTGAATCATGGTTGATGAACGCCATCCCCCTCTCAATAAGGCTGGAAGCGCATTCAAGAATGCTTTTTTTGAACATGAGATGCTTTTGGCTGGAGATCCCAATCACTTTGATTTCGTTTTTTACGCCCACGGGTTCCAGCCACGCCTTCAGTGAATTCCTGATTCCGACCACGCAAGACCCGGAAAGCACTTCATCAACCAGCATTATGGGCGAATTCGGATTCACGGACCCCTCCAGCATTCTCTTGATTGTTTTTGCGGAATATGAAAATGTGTTCTGCCTCACTTCCTTGAAATTCTCTGCAATGTCTTTCTTTGAGGAATCGCCGAAATTATGGCTGCTTAAGGGCAGGATGCACATGGGGGGCATTCTGCTGTCTTTGGCAGAGGAAATGGCTTTGAACATTCTGTATATCGGATAGCCGCTGGAATGGGCGAAAACCAGCATGGATGGTTTTCCTTCGACGACTTTTGCATGGGCTTCGCTCATCGCGAGATGCAGTGAGCGCACCCTAAAATCAGGGGCACTGCCTGCAACGAACGGAGTCTGCCATTTTGCTGAACCTGCATTCTGACTGTTATGTAAGCCAGGAGAAGCCATTTGCATGTTGTTATGAATGATAAAACGTCTTTATAAAACTATCGCCCACACCCTCTCTAGGGTGCCAGCATCTTGCCAAATAGGCCATAAACCGCTTGCTGGTACTGGAAGCGCCACGGATCAAAGTTCTCCGGTATGAATTTTCCACCTGTCTTTTCGTAAGACAGGACCGGGCTGTCAAGTGAAAAGAGGGCTGCCGGCATGCCGATAACCAGCCTTACATTGCCGGATGTGTGAATAACGGTCTAATTTTCCCCATATTCACCGACACGTCCCACCCGAAGTTATAACCGTTCCGAGAAAATCTCTCGGGATTGCTATGATAACGAGAGGTGAGCACGTGGAAATAAGGAGTTTGATGGAAAATGGGGTTTCCGTTTCGGAAATCTCAAGGATGGTGGGGGCTGACAGGAAGACTGTCAAGAAATATGCCAGTCTTGACCAGTACCACCCATTCTTCAAAGAAAAGAAGCCCAAGGGAAAGCTTGACCAATACAAGGGCTATATCCTGTCAAGACTGAAAAAATATCCGCTGAATGCAGTCAGGATATTCGATGAGATAAAAACTCAGGGGTATGATGGAAAGATGACCATCCTGAGGGGCTTCATGAAAACCCTCCGAAAAGAATCATCATACGATGCAGTCATGAGATTTGAGACGGCGCCTGGCCAGCAGGCGCAGGTTGATTGGGGGGAGTTTGGAACGATAGAGGTGGATGGAGAGCAGAAGAAGCTTCACGGCTTCCACATGATACTTGGCTATTCCAGAATGAGGTATGTCAAGTTCACAACCTCCATGAACCTCAGGACCCTGATAAGGTGCCATATTGACGGCTACAACTACTTTGGAGGCGCCCCTCATGAGAATCTCTATGACAACATGAAGCAGGTCGTTCTCAAGCGAAGAAAGAACGCCAATGATTCGGACTTCCAACCGATGTTCAGCGACTTCATGGCATACTACGGCACTGAGACAAAACTGTGCAGAGTCATGAAGCCCAGGACAAAGGGCAAGGTCGAGAATCTTGTTGATTATGTGAAGGATGGCTTCTTCCTTGGGACTGAATTCACAGATTTGGATGACCTGAACATGAAAGCAGGGGCGTGGATGGACAAGGTGAACTCGCAGGTGCATTCCACAACCAAGGAGCCGCCCATTGAGAGGTTGAAAAAGGAGCTGCCACTGCTCATCCAGATTTCAGGAAGACCTGACTATAGGATATCCGAAGTGCTTTACAGGAAGGCAAGATGCAGCTGCCTGGTCTCGGTTTATTCCGGAGAGTATTCAGTCCCCCCAAAATATGCCAACAGGGATGTTGAGGTGAGAATGGATGAAGACCAGCTGGGCATATTCTACAGGGGAAGCGAAATAGCTCGCCACAAACTTGTTGGCAAACATCAGACGTCATTCCTCGATTCACACAAACGTCAGCTTGAGGCGGGGTGTTTCCACATGCCGGTGCAAAAACTGCACAGGAGAATTTCATCGCAAGTTGGAGTCTGCGAACAAGGCGTTGAGGTAAGGAACCTCAATGCCTATGAGGGGGTGTGAACATGGGAAATCTTGAATATGAACGGCTGCATGAAAATCTTAAGACGCTTGGGCTGCTTCGGACTTCCGAATCTCTCGACAACTACCTTGAGGTAGCTTCCAAAAAGGACATGTCAACAATCCAGATATTGGATCATTTTCTGAATGAGGAAGTGGACGACAAGATGCAAAGAAGCCTCAACTTCCGTTCAAGGAAAGCAAAATTCCCATTCAAGAAATCCATTGAGGAGTTTGACTTTTCCTTCCAGCCCTCAATTGATAGAAAGACAATCAACGGTCTTGCCAGCATGAAGTTTGTGCATAATGCTGAAAATGTGGTTTTCCTGGGACCGCCAGGTGTCGGCAAGACACACCTTGCGATAAGTCTTGGCATGTTGGCCGTCAAGAATGGGATTACTGCCTACTTCACCACTGCCGCGGATATTGTTGATGACCTGAAGATGTATTCCTCAAGGGGAATGCTCAAAGAGCGGCTGAGGAAGGTGTCGGGATATAACCTCCTCATAGTGGATGAGATAGGCTACCTCCCCTTGGACAAGGAGGGCGCAAACTTGCTATTCCAGCTTGTTTCCAAAAGGTATGAGCGTTCATCACTTATTCTGACCTCAAACAAGCCATTCAGGGAATGGGGGCAGATATTTGGGGATGATGTGGTGGCATCAGCCATCCTTGACAGGTTGCTGCACCACTGCACCGTGGTAAACATCAAGGGTGAAAGCTACAGAATAAAGGACAGGAAACGAATTGGTCTTTTGCAGAGAGAGCCAACCGACAATCAGCAAAAAGAGGAGTGAGGAATATAACAGTTTAGGTGAAAAGAAGGGCTGGGACTGAACCGTTGAAATTGGGGAATTTTGAACCGTTGTTTACAC
>JAPLWX010000017.1 GCA_026396415.1 Microcaldota archaeon | reverse complement strand
TTCGTGGGTCAGGTTTGGAGCCGGAAATTCGATCAGGGAATGGCCAACGCGCCCAACAATAGAGCAGGAGAAAATCTTGTCTGCCGTCGGAGCAGACTGTTGCTTACCTGCTACCCAACTTTAAGGAAAGACAGGACAGAATATAAATCTTGCTTGGAATGCAATATGCGGTGGTCGCATGCCTGCGAAGAAAGCAAAAACAGCGCCTGAAAAATACGACTGGAAAAAGGACTGGTACCTGCACGCCCCGGAGGACTGGGTGCTGCTCGTTGTCGCGCTTCTGGGCTTTGCCAACCTCATGCCGAATGTGAGCTTCGGGGAGCCTTTCGAGTTTGCGTGGCCGATAATAATAACCGCAATCTTCCTCTATAAATTCGGGAAGAGGCGAAGCCGCAAGTAATTTTGCCTTTTTTTGCTTTCCCTTTTTGCCTATAGCAAACCACGAAAGTAATTAGACAAGCCTGCGTCTGTTTTCAGACGTGGCTTGGCAGGCAGCAGAGCCGAAAAACTTTGAGGCTCTGCTATAATTTTCTTTTTTCCGGCTTGTTTTGCCCTTTCCGGCTTATTTTTTTTGTTATTCGGCTTATCTCCTTTCGCGCGCAAGCAGGGGCCTGAAGCTCTCAAGCCCGTAATGGGAAAGCGAGTTCCAAAGCGTCATGCGCCAGGTCTTTCCCTCTTTCGAAAAGATGCTCAGCCCGCAGTTGCCAAGCCGAAGCCTGCGCCAGTTGGAAACGGGCATGCCGAGCATGTGGCAGGCGAAAAGCACAAGGGGCCCGTGGTGTGATACCACAAGCACCTCTTCCTCGACGGAATTCATCACGGTTTTCTCAAAATATTCGCAGACGCGCTTCTGCACGTCCTCGTTGTTCTCCCCGCCGGGCGCACGCGCCGAGGAGTCAAGGTGGTATTTTTCGTATTTTTTCTCGTTCTCCTCCCATTTCACGCCCTCAAGCTCGCCGTAGTTCTTCTCGCGAAGCACTGGCGAATATTCCTTGGGGCAAATGAGGGACAATGCGTCGAGCGTCTGCCTTGCGCGCAGCAAATCCGAGCAGTATGCCCTGCCGATGGGCTCGTGCAGCAGCCGCTTTGAAAGGAGGACTGCCTGCTGCTGCCCAAGCGGCGTGAGGGAAACGTCCTTCCAGCCGGCAAAGAAGCCGCCGACGTTCGAGTCCGCCTCGCCATGGCGCACCAGGAATATCTTTCTTGCCATGAAGCGCTTTGGGCACCATATTATTTATATGTTGGGTTCGCTTGCCTTTGCATGGCAAGGAAACCAAAAAAGCCGGATTTTAATTTCTCAGGCAAGTGGGGGAAGAAAGATGTGGTTGGCTGGCGCAAGCAGCCGACTATCTATCTTTTCCGCCACGCGCAGACGGTTTTCAACAAGAACCACTATTTCACGGGCTGGCTGGACTCCCGGCTCACGCCTTTCGGGCGCGTGCAGGCAAAGGTGATTGCGCGCAAGCTGTCGAACAAGGAAATAGATATTGCTATCTGCACGTCGCTCTCACGGTCGCGCGACACGCTTGCTGCGGTGCTCAAGCGCCACCCTGAATGCCGCGCGGTTTTCACAGACGACAGGATGCTTGAGAGGAGCTATGGCAAGCTTTCAGGCACATCGCACGCGAAATACGAGCGCGAGCACTCTGCAGGCGAGCTCCATGACATCCGGCGCAAGTACGACTATCCCCCGCCCGGCGGCGAGAGCATCAGGATGGTGGAGAAGCGCGTGCTGCCCTTCATCCGCGACCTCATCAAATACATGAAAAAGAACAAAGTGAACGTAGCCATCTCCGCGCACGGGAATTCCATGAGACCATTCCGCCGCTACTTTGAGAAGCTGACAAAAGCGCAGATGATGAAGCTGGAAAATCCGTGGGACGACTACTTTGAGTATAAAATAAAGTGAAAACAGGCGGCGGGCAATCGCTTTTTAAGCAAAAACACACAAATAAGCCTATGGCTACCCTCACAATACCCAAGAAAATTGAAACGGGGCTTATCGACACTGAGGCAGCCGCGCCCCCGGCAAAAGTGAAGGAGCGCAAGGGATTTTACGAGCCGCAGGAACAAACCATGACGATGGAGGAGGTTAAAGGGAAGCTCATGGATGAAATGAAGAGGATTTTGCCTGCCCAGATATATGGAAAGTGTGGAGACGCTGTCGCCACTGAGTTAACGTATAGCATAGTGCAGCTTAAATATGCAAATGCTTTGAGCCTTGGAAGGAGTCAGGACATCAAGACCACGCTTTACAATGTCCCTGAAAAAACCGAGGAAGTCTTGTCGGCGCTCATGGAAATTTCGAAATGCGCCCCGAAAATTATTCGGGAGTTTATGGATGCTGTTAGCAACGCCGAGAAAGAAACCGAAGCAGGTATGTTTGTAAGGTTCCCAAGAGAAACGGTGGATTTGCACAAGGCGGCTGGCGGAAGGCCCATGGGGCTCGGATTTATTGGCTTTAAAGAGATCTTTACGGCTGAATCTTTGCGTTCCTTGGCTATTATTGCCAAGGTAGCCTACAAAAGCATAAAAACCGATTTTGGAAATGCCTGCATGCAAGATGTGATCTCATCAATCGCATCAAACAGGATTACGGGAACCCCGGATCCCTCCAAATTCGTGAGGCATCACCAGATGTTCGCAGAGGCAGCAATTGAAGCAAAGGAAAGCAAATATATCGAAATTGCCTTGGACAGTTTGATGAGACTGATAGAGTCCAAGCGATTCATCATCATGCCAGATAGGCCAGGCTCTGAAGACGGATTTGATGGGAAAGACATCATCAAGTGGTCAAAATCATGCGGAAAATTCCTTGGCTTGGTTTACACCGCCCTTGCGAATGACGAGTTCTTAACCTATGACATTGACGCCAAGCTGGCCGCTCTGCATAAAATGAACCAGATAATTGCCGATTATGGCTTGAGCGACAGGAAAATCTGCAAAATATTCCGCGCACTGTGCGCAACAAACAGGGTAGTAACGATGGAATATGTGGATGAGGTTGTAAAAACCATCTCGGGCACAGATGCGGAAAAGATAAAAGGCAGCCAAAAGGAAGAGGAAGCCATCCGCTATGATTTCAGAACATTTTGCATAGGGGCTCTCAGCGAAGGAGCATACCTGGACCGCATCAGGAAGTACTGAGCCGATGCAGATGATGGCGCTTGAGAATCCCTGGGACGGCTACTTCGAGTATAAGGTAAAGTAAGAATCTAATTAGTGTTAAAAAGAGGAAAAAAGCGATATATTTATAAATACATACAAGCCGATATACCTCATGACAAAGCAGCTTAGGAAACCTGCAGGCACGCAATTGCAGGTGGATGAAAACAAGCTTAGGGCAGAGGCAATGTGGATGGGCGCGTATATGCTTAAGCGCTATGCAGTATACAAAGGCTTTGACTTGGCTTCACCGTATATAAAAAGGCTGACATTCGCCCCATCCAAGCGCAGGTTTGCCGCGCTTTGCAGCCTCATTGGCGCCTCCCCTAAAGACGAATTCCTGAAAGTTGCCAAGGAAGTAAGAGGGCTTGTCAACGATGGCGTTTCGTATAATTTCGGGCATATGGCGGACTTTAGCAGAAAGGACCTGTCTGCAATGGACGAGATTATTAGGGCAGTCGGGACATCTGAGGAAAAATTCCCGGCTGCAAGCAAGAAAGCGATGGAACAAGTGCTTGCAAGCGTGGCAATGAAACGGATATATGCGCCTGACCTTTTCATCCATGGGAAGCACTATCCGCTTGGCGCCTGGAACAGCATCAGGAAGCAAAAACCTATTGTTGATGGCGATTGCTTTGATGAAGTGCTTAACATCTCTGCCCCAATCATTCCGGGCAAGGACATCAAGATTGAAATAAAATCGCCTGGGAAGGCGCAAGCGTGGTGGGAAAGCAATCTGGCAGGCCAGGAAGCTGGCGATTTTGCTGGCAAGATTTGCACTTTTCCCGAAGGGCGCGCGCTGTTTTCAGGCACGCAGCTTGCAAAGCATGAGAACGGGGTTTACACGTTCATTGCAAGATATGCCGGGAAAAGCGAAAAGCCCATAAGCAAGGAGGAATACCGCGCTCTTTGGGAAAGCGTCAAGAAAAATATTCCGCAAAAAGCTCTATCGGGCTTGATGACGATTGCGAACGAAATAGATTATATCAAAAAATCCATCAACGGCCACCGGCTGGTGATAGCCTTTGCTTGCCTTTTGGAAAAATCCACAGGGGAGAGCGTCGAACTTGACGGCAGCGAGGACCTGGAATACCTTGTGGAGCGCCTCTTGAATGAAAAGGCATATCCTGGCGACTGCAAATCCGTATCCACCATGTCAGTCGGGCTTGCCACCTGCCTTGGCTATGTAGCCAGGAGGGTGAGCGGCGAAGTAGCCGATCTTGAAGGGAATGAAATAGCGAGCGGAGGAGGGCATGTCTGGGCAGAAGTGCTGCACCCTAAAAAAAACATCTGGTTGCCGTTCGACCCGGCTCAGGGGGCGCCGCTGGCATTCCCAAAGAACAAGGTTTATCGGTTGCATGACGAAATCCCGAAAAGCCTGGCTCCTTTTGAAATACGCGTTTCGCACGAGTAGGGGCAGATGATGTCCCTTGAGCTCGCTGGACGGTTATGAAGCCTGTTTGAGAAGCTTGCAATCCCTCAAAAAATGGCGCTTGAGAATCCCTGGGACGGCTACTTTGAGTATGAAATAAAGTGAGAACAGGCACTGGCTGGCAATCGTTTTTTAAGGAAAACCGCCCAAATAATGCACATGGTTGCCCAGGCTATATTGAAGAAAAACGAAATCGGCTTCACCGAAGGGGCTGGAGTTGCGCCCCCGGGAAAAGTGATGGAGCGCAAGGGATTTTGCGAGCCGCAGGAACAAACCATGACGAAGGAGGAGGTTAAAGGGAAGCTTTTGAGTGAAATGAATAGGATATTCCCTGCTGGGAGATATCCACTGAACAGTGTCTCAGAAGCTTTGGCAGACAAGATAGTGCAGCTTAAATATGCAGAAGAATTGTTTACTGGAAGGAGCAAGGACAACAAGACCACGCTCTACAATATCCCTGAAAAAATCGAGGAGGTCTTGTCGGCGCTCAGGGAAATTTCGAAATGCTCTCCGAGAATTATTCAGGAGTTTATGCATTCTCTCACAAGCGCTTCGGATGAAACAGAAGCAGGCATGTTTGTTAAGTTCCCAAGCGAAACGGTCGAACTGCACAAGGTGGCTAACGGAAGAGAGATGTTGTTGGAATTTATTTCGTTTAAAGAAGACATTACAGCTGAATCTTTGCGTGCCTTGGTTACTATTGTCAAGGTCGCTGCCCCCAGTACAAAGGATTACGGGCATGTCACGATGTACGATGTAATACTGTCCCTCGTAGACAATAACTCTTCCCATATGCGTTATTTTCTTGAATTCAAAAGGCACCATCAAATATTCGCGGAGGCAGCCATTGAAGCGAAGGAAACCAAGTATATCATACCTGCTTTGGAAAATTTGGTGAAACTTATACAACCCAACCGATTCATTATCACATCCGATAGGCCAAAATCGGCAGACGGATATAAGGAACAAGACGTGATTAGGCTGTCCAAATCCTGCGGAAAATATCTTGGCTTGTTTTACATCGCACTTGCGAATGACGAGTTCTTAACAGGCATATATGGCCCCAAGGAGGCAGTCCTGTATAATATGAACAAGATAATAACCGGATATGGCTTGAGCGACAGGAAAATCTGCAAGATATTCCGCGCCCTGTGTCCAGCAAACAAGACAGGAGAGAGGGATGAGAACATCCTATGCGCAGTAAACAGGGGGGGGAGACATGGATGAAGTCATAAAGGTCATCTTGGGCGAGCGCGAGGCAGGAAAGATAAAGGCAAGCAACCAAAAGGACGAGGAAGTCATCCGCCGTGATTTCAGATCGTTTTGCATAGGGGCCCTCAGCGAAGGAGCATATCTGGACCGCATCAAGAAGTACTGATAGGGGATGCCGTGCGCTTTCTTGCCGATTAACCCATTTTCAGGTAAGGCATCTTTAAATACGGTCCGGCGAAGAATGGCAACATGTCCAAAACCTACAGGCTGGTAGCCACAGCCACGCTTGCCGCGCTTGCGTTCGTGCTGCAGTATGCCAATGGCGCGCTGGGGCTGCAGACCGGCTTTGGCATGACAATTGACCTTGTAGCAGTGCCAATCATACTTGCGCTTTTCATGTTCGGCGTGGAATCCGCTATTGAAGTGCTTGCGGTCGCCACGATTTTCATCGCGCTTTTCGCCCCTACGGGCCCGATTGGCGCGGCAATGAAGTTTGCAGCCACCGCGCCCACCATCGCGGTCTTTGCCGCTTATCTCATCATGCGCGGCAAGGGAACTGGCGCGCCTGCAATCGCCCTGGCCGCGCTTGCTGCGATTGTGTTCTCAGTGGGATTGTTCGCCGCAGGAGGCATGATGAACAGCGCGATGGGAGGCAACGCAGGCCTGCTGTTCGGCCTGCTGCCAATTTTCCTAATGCTGCTCATAACATATACTGTGCTGAGGTACTTCGAGCGCGAGAGGAGGGTGAAGGACGCCATGCACAAGCCTTCCCTCTTTTTGCCCTTTGGCAAAAAGGGGCGCAACCAGAACGTCGCAACGTTCTGGGGCGCAGCAGAACCGAAGTTCTGCTCGCGCATTTGTCCAAGCGGGGCAAATAGCGCGGCGTTCGCGGATGCGCGCGTGCTGGCGCTGCTCGCTGTTGCGGTGATAATCATACGGGGCGCTGCAATGGTGGTGTCGAACTTTTACTTTGCAGGGCCGCTTTACTTCAAGATAAGCCCCGAGCAGTTTGTTTCATTCGTGAGTTCATCAGACCTGCTTTTCTTCGGGAAGGGGGCGGCATGGTATGTTGCCATATTCGCCTTCAATGCATTGCAGGCTGCGATTGAGATTGCGGTTGCGTGGCTCATAGCATACAGGTTCGGCTTTGCCAGGAAATACGCAGCGTAAGGTTTGTGCATGGCGAAAAAAGAAGTGCTGGCTCTCAAGGGCCTCTCATTCTCATACGCAGGCAAGGCGCAGAAGGCGCTTGACAGCGTCACTCTCACATTCAGCGAAGGCGAGTTCGTCGGCATAATAGGCCCCGTAGGCTCGGGCAAGACCACGCTGCTTTGCTGCTGCAACGGGCTGGTGCCCAAGGAAATCCGCGGAAAATTCGAAGGGCGCGTGAAGTTTCTCGGAAATGACTTGGCAAGGATGGGCTTCCCGGAGATTTCGCGCGCGGCTTCCATGGTCTTCCAGGACCCCAATGACCAGATATTCAACCTCACGGTGGAGGAGGAAGTGGCATTCGGCCTGCTGAACCGGGGAATGCCCAGGGACGAAGCGCTTGCCGCAGCGCGCGCCGCAGTTGCGCGCGTTGGCCTTTCGGAAAAACTGCACGAGGACCCCAGCGAGCTTTCGTCAGGGCAGAAGCAGATGGTGGCAATCGCATGCGCGCTTGCCGCGGACAGCAGGGTGATACTGCTTGACGAGCCGGTTTCCAGCCTGGACTGGCGCTCCTCGCAGGAAGTGTATTCCATCCTGGACGCTCTTGCGCGCGAGGGCAGGACAGTGATTGCGACGGAACAGGACACCTCCCTTCTTTCCAGGCATGCCACGCGCATAATCGTGATTGACCAAGGCAGGGTGGCGGCGGATGGCAGCGCCAGGCTGCTCACGGCAAGCCTGATTGAAAAACTGGGGCTGCGGCCGCCGGCTGCCGTTGCAAGAAGAAGGAAGAAATAAGGTGCAAGGCGGGAAAAGCCAATGACGAGGAAGCAAGGTGCAACCATGCTGGATTATGTTAAGAAAGAATCATCGGTGCACTCGCTTGACGCGCGGGCAAAGCTTGCGCTGCTTGCCGCATTCATGCTGGCGCAGATTTTTGCGCCGCTGCCATATGCCCCGCTGTTTTTTGCAGCCACCATCGCGTTTTATGCGCTTGCGCGCATTGATTTTCTGGAAGTGGTGCTGGCAAGGAAGGCGCTTCTGCTCCTGCCGCTCATTCCGTCGCTTCTCAGGCTGCTGTTTGAGAAAGGCACGGTGGAAATCGCAGGCATGGCGATGCCGCAAGGCATCCTGAACGGTTGCCTGAATTTTGTTTTCCTCTTCTCGCTTCTCTACACGCCGCTCCTGTTCGCCCTCACCACCGCGCCCTCGCAGGTAAGCCTTGCGCTGCGCTTTTACGGCATGCCGAAGCGGTGGGCGCTCATTTTCTCGGTGGCGTTCGTTTCAGTCTCATATATCCAGAGAAAGGCAGAGCGCACGCTTGTGGCGCAGCGCGCAAGGGGGAGCAGTGGGAATGCGCTCGCGCTCATGCTGCCCATATTGCATTCGTGCTTCCGGCGCGCAAGGACAATGGCATGCTCCATGGCCGCGAGGGGATTTGACGCTGATGAAGCCTGAGGAAAGTGTAAACCTCAGGCAATCCAGGATTTTTTGCCCCAGCTTTTGCCGTTGATGTCAATGAGTTCCAGTTCAAAATCGCAATTGCCCTCACGTTTGTGGATTTTTTCAAAAAGCACGTTTATCCTTGAAGTGTAAACTAAGCCCCAGTCCTTGAAAAGAACAAATAGGTTTTCAAGCTCGCTGTGGCGAGCCTCAATCCTTGCAGGTTCTGATTCAGCCAAAGCTTCGTTGAGCTTGCTTTCCGCCATTTTCAAGGCATTGCTTGCTGCGAACAAAGGATAGTAGTCTGCATTGCCCCTGAGCCGGTCAAGCGGTATGGCAGAGTAAAGTTCCTTTAAGCGAAAAAATCTCTCCCGCGCATCCCCTGCCCAAAATTTTTCATCCTTCCCGAATGGCAGGGTGCCCTCTTTGGCATTCTGATAAAAACCCAAGGCACTCAAGACGCCCTGCGCGCCATCAACACCCATTATCCCCTTTAAGTAAAACCTGTGCATTGCCGCGAGCCTTTGCTTGAGCGCGTCAGCGTTGTTTCCTTCAGGCTGCTTTTCCAGCTGCATTTTTTGCATGTTGTAAACATAGATAAAAGGTGATTTAAAGCTATTCATTTGCAATCCTCGCGCGCATCAACTATTAAAATCCCATATGCCTAGTTGTTTCCATGGACCCGATGAAACGCCTGCTCTATTGGCTTTTGGAAGGGACAAAAGGCGGCCCCACGCGCGTGCAGCTGCTCTCCATCCTTTCGAAAAAGCCGATGAACATGAGGCAGCTTGCGCTTTGCGCAGGGCTTGACTACAAGACAGTGGAGCACCATGTGGAGCTCCTCATGAAAAACTCCGTGCTGGAGCACACAGGCAACGGCTATGGGCAGGTGTATTTCATTTCGGACATCGCGCTTGCACAGAACGAACTAGTAAAATTGATGAAAGGTGGTAAGGATGGCAAAAAACAAAATTAGCAAGAAAAACAAAAGCATGAAAAGCGCCAACGGAAGCGGCGGGCGCGCCCTTCTTTACACCGCCGGCCTCGTAGTGGCAGCGCTTGCGATCATAGTCTCGTCATCATTCCTCATACCGAGCTTTGGCCCGGGGATGCGCGGCGGCATGATGGGAGGCAATTTTGGCGCGCCGCCTGAGGAAGTGGGCAGGGCGCTTGACAGCTTTTCCGACATGCGCTCGGTGCTCGCCATATTCAACATAATAATCGTCATCTACCTGCTTTACATCCACATCAAGGACTACCTGCGCCTCAGGTCCAGCTTCACTCTCGGGCTGGTGGCGTTCCTGGCATCGTTTTTGATGTACGCGATTTCCACGCTGCCGGAAATGCACCTGCTGCTCGGCTCGTACGGGAGGGCTGCGATGATTTCATTCGTGCCCATGATGTTCTCCGCAATCGGCCTGCTCATATTCGCAAAACTGTCCAACGAATGATGGGAACCCTTTTTCCTTTCCCAGCCCCCAAGCGCGGGCCATCCGGGCAGAATGACGGCGTAATTTGGGTAGAATTTCGGGAAACCTACTTATAAGAAGCCAGTGCAGGCATTAGCAGGGCAAATTTCCAGAGAAATTTGTCCGCATTGGAAATTCGCAGGATTTCCAATATAAGAGGCACTTTCGCATGCACATGGCATCCTGCCAAAGGCAATGCCGGCATGCCCGGGTGCGGGAGGGTGAGAATATGGACCGGAGAATACTGTTTGTAGTTCTTGGCGTGGCGGCACTCGCGCTTGCAGGCCTTGCGTTCGCGGCAAGCGGGCAGGGATGGAACGTGACCGGATTCGGCCCGCAGGACTGGAACGGCACGCGCATGGCGTCGCCTGAAGGCTGGAATGGAACCTTCAGGGGGCATGGCATGATGCGCGAAGGGGTGAACGGAACGCGCGCGCAGCCGCCTGAAGGCTGGAACGGCACACGCATGATGCGCGGGGAAACGAATGGCGCGCAAATGCTGAACAGGACCGCGCGCGCAGATGAAATGAAGCAGTTCGAGCAGGCTGTGCTGTCGGATGATTACCCCACTGCAAAGAACCTGAGCGCGGCATATGGCTTCGGCGGGCCCCTGTTCGGGAAGCTTAATGCCACCACGTTCGCGACATACTCGCAGATTGCCAACCTGGAAAGCCAGCTGAGGCAGGAGCTTGGCATGAATGCTACGGGAATGATGCCGCCAGGGCCCATGATGGGCGGGCCGGGCTTTGGCGGAATGCCAGGCACGGCAGGCCGCGGAATGGGCGGGCAGGGGAAAAAGAGGCTGCTTTTGAAACTCGAAATGGGCAAGCGTGTGAGAAGCGTTTAAATACACTTCCATACACATTTCAGCCTGCGTGGGAGAAATATTAATAAAGAGATGCGAGCTATCTCAGGCACTCCTACTTACAGTTCGCGCCTTGCGCGCGACGCTGAAAGGGTGCATCTGAGGTGTATTTATGGGACTTAGACCGGCGAAAACATGCAGGACGCTTGAAAAGCAGCCGTGGGCGCGCTACTCGAAGAGAAGGCCCCGCAAGTCATTCGTCAAGGCAATGCCCCACCTGTCGCTCCTTGTCTACGAGATGGGCGACCGCAAGGGCAAGTACGATTACACTTATGACCTCGTGGCTGACTACGACGTGCAGCTGCGCGACAATTCGCTCGAGGCGGGAAGGCAGGCTGCGAACAAGTACCTGGAAAAGACAATCCTGAACCAGTATTTCTTCAAGGTGCGCGTATACCCGCACAACGTGATACGCGAGAACAAGATGATTGCAGGCGCTGGAGCCGACAGATTGCAGAAAGGCATGAGGAAAGCTTACGGCAGGGCAACCGACCGCGCGGCAAGGATACACAAGGGGCAGGAAGTGTTCACTGTCGACATCGCCAAGGCGAACGTGCCTTTCCTCATGGACGCATTCAGGCGCGCCAGGCTCAAGATGTGCGGGAGCTTCACCATCCGCCAGTCTCCGTTCAAGCCACGGTCATCCTAGGGGGCAATTATGGGGGAGGAACACATCATAGAAACTCATTTCGACGTTCTTCTCTCAACCCTCAAGGTTGCCAGCAAGCCCCTCAGCGCCAGCAGGCTGGCGGAAATCTGCGGCATGCGCGAGCGTGACGTGGTGAAATGGCTGCATGTGCTTGAGAAATCCGGGCAGGCCAGGCTCGAGAACCGCTTCAACGGGATTTATGCATCATGGGCGGGCGCCCGCGAAGAGGAAAAAGACACCCCTCCCGTGTCCCCTTCCGCAATAGACGTCGGCAGGGAGGCGGCTTTTGAATCAGACATATTGCTTGCGCACCAGCGCGAGGATGATGCCACTGCCAAGGAGATCTCCAGAAAGGGGAAAGCCGATTCCCCCATTGCCAAAAGCGAGGTTCCTGTTTCGTCCGCAGTCGACGTTGCCGATACGCGCCTGAAGCGCGTGGACAAAATGATCCACGATCTCAAATTGCGCCGCGCTGAAAAGGAAGAAAATCTCATTGACACAATCGAGCGCGAGGCAAGGGAAAACGAAGAGGCAATCACAACCGAAACCCTTCCAAAGCCTGCCTTTGAGCATGAGCCGATTTGGGAAAATGAAAGGAAAGCAAAAGGCATCGCACCTGATATTGAGCAAGAGGCGCGCAATCTGGTTCCAGATGCGCCCGTGCGCGCTGCCTGGAAAGCCGAACGGGAGAGCGGGGATGAGGAAGCTGCGCGCGAAAGCTGGAGGAAGGAGCAGGAAGGCAAGGGCGAAGGAGCTGCGCAAATCGACGAAGCCGCGCCCCGCGAGCGTATCCATCTTCCGTCAAAAGGCGTCATCCGCCCCAAGTTCCGCTATGCAGGGGCCAAGCCTGCCAAAATCGACAAGATGAAAAGGCCCGCCCCAGTCGAGATAAGCGGCGTCACGCTCCAGTTCTCGGAAAGGATAGAGCGGCAGATGAAAAGGATAGAGCGCCAGGCGCGCGGGATAGACTTGCTGCGCCAGGAAAAGGAAAAGCTCCTCTCCGACCATTACCTCCCCCTCCAGAACAGGCTCGAGTCCGAGCTTGAGACCATCTCCGACCGCGTGCTCCGCGTGCAGGGGAAAGTGGCGGGCCTCCAAAAAAACGCCGCAGACCTTCCCGCAAAGATAAGCTCCGTGGAAAAAGTGCAAATCTCGAGCATCAAGGCGCACGGCGAGATGCGCCGCGCCTACGACGAGGCATGCGCGCTTCTCGAAGAATCCGAGAGGCAGCTTGCGGAAGAGCGCGAAAGGATGGAGATGATACTTGAGCAAAGCCGCGAGGAGCTCTCGCGCCACTCGGCAATGTCAGGCGAGCTTTACAATACCATGGAGCGCATAGAGGAAATGGAGGCCGATGCTGCGGACAGGGTTTCATCGGCCCGCGCCGCGCTTGCGGAGCAGGCCGAGAGGCTTGCGACGGCCGAAAGCCACTCAAACGGCCTGCGCGAGCTTCGGGGCGAAATAGGGGAGAGCATCGCGGAGATGAAGCGCGAGGTGGCATCTGCAAAGAGGGTGCTTTCAGACCTTGAGCGCCAGATGGGGCAAATGCGCCAGATAGAGGAATATACTGCCGGAATACGCAAGGAGTATGACGCAAGGATGCTTGAGATTGACGATTACATCAGGAACGGCAACCGCGAATTCGAGACGCTGCGCGAGTCGGTGGAGGCGAACTTCGTCCGCCGCTACCTGCGCGAGCTGCGCGCGCTCACCGAGAGCTATTCGTTCGAGTTCGGCCAGGCAAAGAGGATGGAGGGCGACATAGACACGCGCATCGCGGAAGAGCGCAAGAAGCTCGAGTCGCTTTTCGAGGAGGGCAAGAAAATCTCCTACCTGTTCGAGACGCAGAGCCGCGCGCCTGAGAACCCCGAGAAATTCGAGTCGCGCGCAGAAACTTTCTCCGCGCTTTCAGACCTCCCCTCCAGCCGCTCGCAGGTCGCGCAGATGATAGCGCAGGTGATTGGCGGCAGGACGGAAAGCCTTCCAAAGCGCGCGAATATCACCGCGAACGAGAGGAAGGAGGAAGCGCTTCCCGGGCCGATTGGCATCACGAAGATAATCGCAAGGGCAAAAGCCAAGCGCGCGGCGAAAGCGAAGGCGCGCGCGGCAAGGAAAGCGCGCAAGCCCGCGGCAAAAGCAGCATCGCGTGCAGGCAAGGCAAAGGCGGCGAGGAAAAAAGGCGGGAAAAAGCGCTTTAAGAGCTTGCCGCAGAATAACTTGCAATAATCGGATTCAATTTAGCGAATAATTCCAATTTGAATTTGTCTTTCGGATGCGCACAGGCGCAGCCTCCTGCGCCGCAGCCAGGCAATACCGCTCCCCAGCCCGGCTCCGACCGCGACTCGCACGGCTGCATAGCAAGCGCAGGCTACGCGTGGTGCGATGCCAAGCAGACGTGCATCCGAAGCTGGGAGGAAAACTGCACCGCAACAGTTGCGGCAAAATCCGGCGTGCGGCTCATAACGGAGAGCTTTCCGCCATTCAACTTTGCCGGCAAGGATGGAGCTGCAAAAGGCAGGTCGCGCCGCGCGGTCTACGGAACGTCCGCGCCCACCAACTGGCATTTTGCGATTGCAGAGTACCTGGAGTAAAACAAGAGCTTCTTTTTTTTCTTTTTCCGCTGCTTAATGATGTTCCTTTCCGCCCTCTTTTCTTTTACTTCCTTTCCTCTTCCCATTGGTTGATATCTGCCACCAGCTTTTTTGCAATCGCTTCCGCCTCCTCCTTTTTCACGCTCGCGCCGCCCACTGGCTTGTGCCCGCCGCCGCCAATCCTTTTCATTGCCGCGCCCACGTCAAACTCGCTCTTCAGCATCGCCCCCTGGGCGATGTCTGATGCATTTCGCCCGTGCGAAATGCACATTTTCCCGTAAATATTGTGCCCAACTGATATCTTCACGCTTTCCTTATCCTCTTTTTCCGGCATGAGGCGCACCGAGGTAACCGCATCAGGGAACAGCGAGTAAATGAGGTAGTTGTTGCCGCGCGGCAAGTCGGGCCGCGTACGCAGGTCGGAATACGCAACTTTTCCAATCATCACAGTGTGCTCGCGCAGGATTTGCGCGAACTTGCCAAGCTCAGCCTTCACGTTTTTCACCCTTTCAGCCACGCGCGCGTCGGAAAGCACAGCCGTTATGTCAGGCGTGCGCCTGATGAGCGCAATGACGTGCTCCTTGTATCCGTCGTCTTCCGCCTTTTCCGCGCTTGTCTCAAGCGTGTTGGAAAACAGGAACCAGCCTGACGGCGATTCCGCTTCCTCCCGGCTCACCTGCCCGGAGTCTATCCTGTCGGTCGCCTCCACGGCAGCGGCATATTTCCCAAGATAAGGATTGTCGTAATACTCGTAAACCACGCGCGCGGCAGATGGCGCCAGTTTCCACGCACCCTCGAACTTCTGCCCTTCGCGCGGCCTGCTGCTTTCATGATGGTCGAACCACAATCCCGCGTGCCTGTCGTATGGCAAATCAGAAATGATGTCGCTTTTCCTAAACGGTATCTTGCCAGCCTGCACAGTGCCGGGGTCCACGAAGCGTATCTCGTCCACCTCCTCGACGCAGGAGATGAGCACCGCGCACATCACGCCGTCCAGGTCGGTATGGGTGTAAAGCCTCATGGCTAGGCATTGGAAGGGAAAAGTAAAAAAAGAGCGGGCACCTGCCGCCAATCCATTGAAAAAGGAAAAATGCAAGCCCTAAGAGCCGTTTCAGTGCTGGAAGTGGAATGTCACTTTTTCCGCAATGGTGCCGATTTTCCCAGCCACGGATTGGTAGTCGCTTCTCCTTCCAACTGCCTCGGCAAGGTCAGCCAAGGCAGAGATGATGCTATCGTTTATTTCATTTGGTGACTTTGGCACCATTGCCCCAAATACTTCGAAGTGTTCTATCCATACCTTGCGCTCTGGCTCGCCTTCGGCAGAAATCAATAACAACTCGACAGGATTATTTATTTTATCGCCAGTGATGGTGCTGACCACGTGTCCTGAATTGCAGAAAACCTTGAGAGTATAGGCTTTCTTTGCATTGTCGTAAAAAACCTTGTTCACATATTTCCGATTGTCCGTATTCGTGGCAAGCAGGAGATTGCCAACGCTTTCAGAAAGCAGGTGGAGCGCCTTGAACTGGTTTTTCCCTGCCAGCCCGTGCACTATCCTGCCTATGGGAAGCGTGACATTGACATCCTTCTGCTTTGTTTTCATAAATCCACCCCGCAACATTTCTTTACTGCTGCGAAGTGGTTATAAACGTATGGGCAAGGAAACAGAAAACAGGAAAAATAAAAAACAGGAAGAAAGAATGAAAAAGAAAAGCAAAAGCGCATTACGCCGCTTTCTTCTTTCTGCCCATCCTCTTGGATGCAAAATACGCAACCGCGAGCACGATTGCAGCCCAGATATACCACAGCCCCACAATTTCGTCATTCAGGGTGGGCGTGCGCACTGCCATGGAAAAGTCCGCGGAATCCGAGAACTTCTTGCCCTGCGGGTCCTGGAAATTCATGAGCAGCTGCACGAGCTGGCCGCCGGCCGTCGCGTCCTTGTCCACCGTGATGAGGTACGTCAGGTTCTGCGTTTGCCCTGGCTTGAGGGATTCGATATAGCGCACTGTCCCGTCCGTGCTGAATGGGAACAGCGGGCCGATCCTCACATTCATCCTGTCCGCCTCCTGCGAGCCGGTGTTGGTCAGGGAAATCTGCACCAGCTTCTTGTCGCCGGAAAGCAGGCTGTCGGATGCCATTGCGGCGCTGAAGTCCGCCTTGGGCTTCACCGGCACCGTGAAATCGAACGATGCCGTCCCGTTGCTCCTGTCCTCGCCCGTGTAGAATAGCTGCACGCTAAGCGGGTAGCTCCCCGCAGGCAGGTCCTTGGGCGCCTCCACGGTGAATGTGGCCGAGCCGCTTCCCCTTGCCGGAATCTGCCCGAGGTCCTGCGTCTGCCCTGCCCACTTGACAAGGATGCCCTCTGAGCTCATGCTGGCGCGCGCCGATGAAACCGAGCTTGCGCCCGTGTTCTGGAATGCCACCGTGACCTGCGCGTCGTCGCCAGGGTAGATGTCAACAGGGCTTGACGAGACCACCGATGCCGCAAATGAAGGCGCCCCGCCGACCTGGACGTTTATCGTGTTGCTGCCGGAGAGCATGGTGAAGCGCTTCTGGTAGGTGGTCGAAATCGAGATTGGGTAGGTGCCGCTTGTCGCCAGGTTGTCAACAGGCAGGTAGAATACGAAGGTGCCGGCGGAATCCGGGTCGCGGAAGCACAGCAAGTCATTGTACTGCGTGTCTGGGCCCCGCACCGAAAGCGGATACGATACCGCAAGCTGCACCTGGACCTGCTCGGCGCAGTTGTCAGGCTCCATGCTCTTCATGTGGAGCGTGAGCACAATCACGTGGCCCGGCTGCGCCGGAACCTCGGAAAGCGAATAGTTCATGAGCTGCACGCGCGGGTTCACCGATGCCGATGGCATGCCGGCAAAAGCCAGCAGCGCAAGCGCGAATATCGCCACGAATGCAATTTTCCTGTTTCTATTTTCCACCATGCTTATCACCTTCTCATGCAAGCTCCCTCTTGAAGAACATCATCGTCAGCGCGAACGTCACCACAAAGAATCCCACCAGCACCAGGATGTCGTTGAATATCAGGTAAATCGGGAAGCCTTTCACCATTATCCCGCGCAGCGCGTCTGCCGCGTAGGTTATGGGAAGGAACTGCGCCATGCCCTGCAGGATGGGTGGCATGGTCTGTATGGGGAAGAACACGCCGGACAGGAACATCGAAGGCAGCGAAATCATCATGGCAAGCGCCATGTACTGGTCCTGCGTCTTTGTAATCACCGAAAGCACCATCCCTATCCCCGTGCACCCCATTGCGAATATCGCTATTATGAAAATGATGTCAAGTATATTTCCCGTAATCGAGACTCCGAAGAGCAGGATAGCGACAAACACGAGCAGGCTGGAGCGGACGACCTCGAGCAGCAGGTAGAAGACCTGCGTGCCAAGGATGATGGTGGTGCTGGAAGTGGGAGTCAAAAAGACGCGGGTGAGCGAGCCGTCCTTGCGCTCGCCTGCAATCGCCCGCCCCAGCCCCATGCTCGCGCCCTGGAAAATCGTCATCGCAAGTATTGCGGGAAGCAGGAAATCTATCCCCTTCCTGCCATAGCCGTAGGGCTCCACAAACCCTATGCTGATTGCATTGGTCGCCTGCTCTGCGCCCTGTGAGATTGCCGAGAGCTTGCCGCCAGCCGAGCTTAAGAACTGCGCGGAAACCTGGCCTGCCTTCTGCTGCGCTGCAGCCTGCCCTGCAAGGTCCGCATACCCTGAGTATATTCCGGCCATGTCGCGCATCATGGCCATCTGCGCTGCCTGCAAGCCCTGGTAGGAGCCGATCTGCTGCAGCACAGACTGCTGCTGGTCGCCGGTTGCAAGGAGCGCAAGGGTGGCCGCAGCGACGGACGACGGGGAATAGCTGCTGACGAGTTCGTTCTGGTCTACCATGTAGCCGAGCGAATTTTTCATTCCCTGCACCGTGGCGCTTATCTGCGCGCTTGCCCGCGCATTCACGTAATTGGCGTTTTCCCAATAGGATCTGACCGCGCTTCCTGACGAAGCCGCTGCAATGCTTGCCGAGGATGAAGGGGCGGAAAGCGCGCCGGCCCTGGCAAGGTCCGCCCTGCCCGAGGCTGCCATCGCGGAAATCGCTGCGAGCCTCTGCCCGGTCACCTGCCCGGAAAGCCGCTGCGCAAACGCCTGCGCGGTGGACTTGGCAATCGACGCCACCGAAGAGTCGGACTCGTCCACCATCACGTTGATGGTGGCTGGCTGGCCCGATGCCACCATCCCCCCTATGCCCTGCGGTATGATGAAAAGCACCCTGATCTGCCCCTTGTCCATGAGTGCCTTGCCCTCCTCTTGCGTGCCTACGAATTGCTTTATGGAGAATATGTCCATTGCAGAAAGCTGGGCGACCACGCCCTGCGAGAAATCCGAGTGGTCGTAATCCACCAGCGCAGCCGGTATCTGCTTGGGTATGCCCCCAGCTGCATAGCCGAAAATCACAATCATCAGTATGGGCATGAGTATGAGCGGGACAAGCCTCACCCTGTCCCCCTTCATCACCATCCAGTTCTTCACCACGATTGCCCATAGCTTGCGCACGTCGACCAGCCGCTCCACTGCGCCATTGGAATCGCCATTCCAATGCGCACCAGAACGTTGCGACGTTCTGATTGCGCCATTGTGCACCTGTGCCGTAAGCTGCTTCACGCCTTCCGGCTTCTGCGTTGCTGGCTGCTCCTTGCTGCTTGCCATGGTCAGTCCCTCAATTCCTTCTTTGTCACCTTGATGAACACTTCCTCGAGCGACGGCTCGGTTATCCTGAAGTTGTCGACCTCTATGTTGCGCCTGTGCAGGTAGTCGGAAAGCTCGTGCACCATGTCGTGCTTCAGTTTTTTCACGCGCAGCTCCACCATCTTGTCCTCATAGGTCGCGGATATGGCGCCGGTCATCCTCTTGAGCTCCTCAAGAAGCCGGTCATCGCACCGCTCTATCTGCAGCTCAATCTTGTGGCTGTGCCCGGCGATTTCCTTAAGTTCTGCCGAGGTGCCAAGCGCTTTCAGCTTGCCGTGGTCCATTATCGCAATCCGCTCGCAGAGCTTGTCGGCCTCATCCATGTCGTGGGTGGTGTAAATGACTGTGATGCCTGTCTGGTTGAGCGTCTGCGTGAGCTCGCGCAAAGCGATTCGCGACTGCGGGTCCAAGCCTGTCGTGGGCTCGTCCATGAACAGGATTTGCGGCGAGTGGAGAAGCCCGGCTGCGACCGAAAGCCTCTGTTTCATGCCGCCTGAGAAGGTGCCGGACTGCACATCCTTCTTGTCGTAAAGCGTGACTATCTTGAGCAGATCATCTGTCCTTTTTGCCACGGTTTGCCGGTCCATTTCGTAAAGCTCGCCCAGGTACCAAAGATTCTCGACGGGCGTGAGCTCCTCGAAAAGCGCGAAGGACTGCGGCACCACTCCGATCCTGCTTCGGACGAATTCGCCCTGGTCCATCAGGTCATATCCTGCCACCTTGGCAGTGCCCTCGGTAGGGCGGAGGAGGGTGGTGAGCATGTTGATGGTGGTGGTCTTGCCTGCGCCGTTGGGGCCCAAAAAGCCGAAAAGCTCGCCCTTCCTCACCCTGAGGGAGAGCTTGTCCACTGCGGTGAACCCCCCGAACTTGCGGGTGAGCCCGTCGCAGCGTATTGCAAACTGGTCTTTAGCCTCTTCCATAAAACTGCCTGCCCTTCCATGCCCCCGGCCATATATACTCTATTTTCCGAACTATTCCATTTTATAGAATAAGCTTATAAAGCCTGCGCGCCAAAGCTTGGGCATGGCAGATGCAAAGCGCGCGCACCCGCACGGCTTTCCGGCAGTTGCGGCAAAGCATGCGCCGGTCATCAGCCTCTTTTTCATCTGGCGGCTCAAGGGCGCGCCGCGCCATGCCTACTCGCTCATCAAGGACATACGCGACGTCGGCTTCCTGCAGTGCAAGCCCTCAACTGTCTACGCGCTCCTATCCAAAATGGAAGAGGCCGGGCTTGTGAAAAGCCACGTCGACACAAACGGCAGGCACATGCGCAGGCTCTACCAGACAACAGCAAAGGGGAGCGCGCTTCTCGCATCGACCAAGGCGTCGCGCATCAAGGGAGTGTGGCGCGGGTTTGTGGAATTCCTGCTGTCCTAGCCATACTCCTGCACAAGACCAGCGGTATCCTGATAAACTTTCTTTTCCATAATCCCAGCCATGCCCCAGAAAAGCGCAGCGGCGCCAAAGCAGGATGAAAACAGCCAAGCTCATCAGAGCAAGACAAAAGCGCTGGGCAAAGATGAAATAAAAGCAATGCTTGCAGCGCTCTATGCCCACGCCACGCCGGCAACCAGCCCCTCCATCACATAATCCTTCTTTATAGAACTATTTCCGCCTGTCCGCAAGCGCCAGGCTGAAGCCTTAGGCTGGATAATCGGAAAAATAAAAAAAGAACAGGAAAGCCTACTTCTTCCTTGTCTCACAGGTGCCGCAGCCTTCGCACTTGCACATCATGGGGATGACGCCGCGCAGGAGCAGGTAGAGCCCTACAATCAGCCATGGGCTGTACAGGAACATGCCTAAGCCCACGGCAATCAGCGCAAGCCCAGTCAGTATCTTCAAGGCTTTCTTGCACATACAGCAACCCATAAAATTTCCTCCGGGCATACCATTGAGAACGGCATGTCAGAATCCGCCCTCAACCTGTCGCCTGAAGGCAATTCTCATAGGCTGCTTAAATACCTTAGCCTCGTCAGGGGGCAAACATCAAATTCCAGCCGCCAAGCAACCTTTTTAAACATTGACCGTATTTTAAACGCCGTGGGAAGTGTCCGCGCACTAATATATTTATTATCATCCATATTGCTCTTCAGCGCCATCTTCACAGCCGGCGGCCAGGCTCCCTGCGGCCCTGGCGGCTGCGCGCAGCAGGCAGCCTCCCAGGATACCCTGTTTTCAGCCGGCGGAATCAGCATATCCTCAGGCGCCGCAGGCGATTTCGCAACCATTTCAACGCCAGGCGGCAGCAGCATGAAAATAGAGCAGGCAGCGCTCCAAAAGCTCCAGAACGGGGAGCGGGTGAGGCTGTTCGTGAGGAAGAAAAAGGCGGCAGCCCCAATCGATGTCATCAACGCAACACCGGAATTGCTCCCTGATAATCCCGTCAACGCCTCCCTGGCGCTTGACAACTCCACAAACGAAACGTTGAACACCCTTCTGCCATCCGAAAACGCCACAAACGAAACCATCGAAAGCCAGAACGCAGCCATCCAGGAAAATCCGTCCAATGAAAGCCTGAATATGTCATCCTCATATCCTGAAAACCAAACCCTCTCGCCCTCCAGCCGCGGAATCGTCGGGGAATTCATCCTCTTTTACCAAAAATTCATGCTCATGATGGCGCCGCCGCCTGCCGCAGCAGACGGTGGGCAGCCGGCGGACCCGGCTCAGCCGCCGCCTGATGCAATGCAACCAGGAATTCCCTCCCAGCCGGATAGCGCCTCCTCCCAGGTTGACCTCATAAGCGAGCTCCCAAACGGGGACACGGTTGTGGAATCAGGCATGGCAGGGCTTGCCTCAATAGCCGACAGCGGCGCGGATGAAGTTTACCTTGATTACGGAGTGAGCGCCTCCCTTTCAGACACGATTCCCCTCATAGGCGCGGGCATTGCACAAAGCCAGCTCAATTTCACAGGCAGCGGCATAACAATTTGCCTTCTTGACACAGGCGTTGATTTTTCCGAGCCCTCCCTCAATGGCGTTGCCATCTCCGGCTATGACTTTGTGAATAATGACGATAATGCATCCGACGACAGCCTCGATGGGCACGGCACCAGGATGGCAGCCATCATCCATGCAGTCGCCCCCAACGCAACCATCCTTGCGGTGAAGGTGCTGGACGAAAACGGCACAGGCTATGCATCCGGCGTGGTGGCAGGCATAGACTACTGCCGGCAGCAGGCGCAGGGCGCCGGCATAAGGATAATCTCCATGAGCCTGGGAGGCGGAAGCTTCGACGGCTACTGCAACTCCGACCCTGTTGCCCAGGAAGCCAACCTCGCGGTTTCCGAGGGCATGTTCGTTGATGCTGCAGCAGGCAACAATGGCGGCGCTGCCATTGCAGCGCCTGCCTGCGGCGAGAATGTCACTGCAGTTGCTTCCACCACCAAGCAGGACACTGTCTCCTATTTCTCAGGCATGAACGGCGCGGTGGACCTGCTCGCGCCTGGCGAGGGCGTGACGGTGCTCGGAGCATCATATTCCGGCACCTCTGTCTCAGCCGCGCACGTCTCAGGCGCTGCCGCGCTCCTGCTGCAGTCAGATTCGTCCCTCTCCCCTGCAGGCGCAGAGGCGCGCTTCAAGGCAACAGGCACGCTGATTGAATACAACGGCGCGAATTACTCGCGCATAAACGTTTACAATGCCATCCTCGACATCCCCGGAGGACTGCCGACCAACCAGACCGCGAATGACACCAACCAGACAGGGAATTACACCTACCAGGCATCCACTGCGGCGGGGAACGTCTCATGCGGGGTAAACCTTGACACGCCCGGGGCTGCTTACACAATGAACAACAGCTCGTCTATAAACTGGGCAAACTGCTTCAATGTCACCGCAGTCAATGTCACCCTGGACTGCAATGGATTTTCAATCACGGGCAACAATTCCACCAACACCTACGGCATTTACTCCAACATGTTCAACACCACGGTGAAGAACTGCAACATAAGCAACTTCGCGACCGGAATATTTTTCAACGGCTCTGCCAATGGCACTATAGACAACACAAGCATAAGCACCACGCAAGCCGTATCGGGCAATGACGGCTACGGAATCAACTTGATCAACAATTCGAACTACACCACGATAACAAACAGCGGAATATCCAACGCAGGCTCTGGCATCTATATAAACCCCGCCTCGAACGTCACGATAGATTGCAAGGGCAGGAGCATAATCGGCAGGAACATATCGAATGGCATCTACTCCGCCAGCCCCGGCACCATGGTGAAGAACTGCATCGTCAGCAGCTTCATATACGACGTTTACTTCGATGGCGGTGCGACGGGCGGGCTCATAACAAACACGAGTGCAACAACCGGAGCAAGCGGTGGAAGAGGGATATACCTGGCCAGCAACTCAAACATAGTAGTCGCCAACTCAACCAGCGCCGTCCTATCCGGCATTGCCATCTACCTCTCCGGAAGCTCCAACAACACCCTCTCCAACATCAACGCAAGCACCACAACCGGCTACGGCATCTATCTCAGCGGCAGCTCCAACAACACTCTCTCCGGCATCAATGCAACCGCAACCGCCACAAGCGGCATAGGCATCGACCTCGCATCCAGTTCCAACAACAACACCCTCTCCAACCTCACCGCAACCGCCACAAGCGGCAAAGGCATCATGCTCGAGTCCAACTTCAACAGCCTCTCCAACCTCACCGCAACCGCCACAGACGGCAAAGGCATTTACATTTCCTCCAGCTCCAACAACACTCTCTCCAGTCTCAACGCAGCCACAACCGGCTCAGCAGGCTACGGCATCTACCTAGCCGGCTCCAACAACAACACTCTCTCCAGCCTCAACGCAACCGCAAGCGGTTCGGTCGGCGTCGCCATCGGTTTATACAGCCGTGCAAACAGCAATGTCCTTTCCGGCATCAACGCAAGAGCAACCAACGCAGGCAACGGCAACAGGGCTATTGTCATTTCCGACAGCTCCAACAACACCATCTCCAGCCTCAACGCAACCGCCATAGACCACAACGCCATCTCCGTCTTATCAAACGCCAACAACAACACAATCGCCAACTCAACTGCAACAGCCACAACCGGCTACGGCATCTATCTCAGCGGCAGCTCCAACACCACAATCGCCAACTCAACCGCAACTACGAACAACGGCACTGTGTTTATCATCACATCCGCTTCCGCTTCAAACACAATAAGGAACACCACGCTGGTTTCGCTGAACAGGACCGGGCTCTTGCTCAACATAAGCTCGGACTCAGGCAGCAACACCTTCTGCCTGGACAACTTCACCAACACGAGCGGGCTTTACGTGAACGACACCAACGGCACGAACTACTACAACTGCACCTACGGCGGCATCAGCCAGACACAGGGGAACATCTGGTACAATGTAATCAACGGCTCGGTTCTCGTTGGCGGCGCCAACGCATCATCAATCCCGGGCCTCTACATAGGCACGAGCGGCGCAGGCGTTCCCTATACCAACACATCATCCGCAGGCAAGTTCTCCTGCAAC
>JAPLWX010000044.1 GCA_026396415.1 Microcaldota archaeon | reverse complement strand
GAAATCAATCGAATGGGCTTGAAGGAATTGGCATCCATTCTCTCTGGAGCAACATTGCAGGAGAGCCGTATGCCTTAATAGGGCACGTACGGTTCGATGAGGAGGGTAGGAGGGCGACCTCCTGCCTTTACTCTACTAAAACTCGCGCAGACGCGACATTTACGCGACAATGGTTAGGGGGCTAAAAAGGGTCAAAATAGCCTGTTTTTGACGCGAGTTTTCACCCCTAATCCCAAGCCGCGTAATCGGCATTTTCCACGTCTGTAAAAGGGGAAAAAGATGCCGTTTTGCAGCCCCCTAAACCCTTCCCTATATTATATATGACAACATATCAAAAAACTAGTCAAAAACGGATTTCAAAACCTTTTTCAGCTTCGCGCGCGTAACCACGATGCCGTACCTGCTGTACTTGTACTTCAGCTTCTTTTTCGTAACGAAAATGTAGGGGCGGTAATAATCGCGCGCATAATAGCCGAACTTCCTCTCCACCTTCTCCCTGCTCCTTGCAATGTTCGTGCCGGTCTCAACATCAATGCAATATCTATGCCCATTGTGCTTGAACACCACATCAGGCCCATCATTCACGTGCAGCTCCGCGCGCTTTCCTCTTTTCTTCAACTCTGCTTCAATCAGGAAACAAAAGAACGCGTGCTCCTTTCCTTCATTCCACCTGGGCTTCACCAGGTAATAGGAAGCGCCTGAATCGCCAAACGCGCTTATTTTCAGGCGCTTGTACTCGCGCTCGGCAAGCTCATCGCGCTGCTGCTTGGAAAGTTTCCGCTCAAGGTACACATTTTTGTCAAGCGGCTTCTCCTTTTCCTGTTGCTCTTCGCGCGCAGGCTCTTCTTCATCTTCAAAATCGTCTTCCGCCCCATCTTCTTCTGCTTCAGGCTCTTCCTGTTCCATTGGCCCTTTCGGTCCGCTTGCCGCTGCCTCGCGCCTGGCCGCCTCCTTCGCCTCTTCCTCGCGTTGCCATAGCGGCTTGGCGCTCTTCCTTTCCCGTTCCTCCCTTTCTTCTTTCTCTCTTGCGCGCCTGAGCATTTCCCCATGCCGGGCAATCTCGGCAGGGTCAGGCCTTATCGGAAAAAGGGAGTTGATTATCGCCTCGGAAATCCGCCAGACCACTGCCGTGAGCGCATAACCTATCGCAAACGGCACAAGAAGCGCCACTGCAACAGCCACGGCGAGGAGCACCAGCGCGCCCTTCACCATCATTTCAACGGCATCCTCCGCGCTCATGTCCGTAATTATAGGGGCAGGGTACATATTATACTTCGTGCGCCATGGCGTACGTTAATGCACAATTAGGCATTCACGGGCCAATTATGCTTTCCAGCCCCCTGGCGCGCGACCTGGCGTCCAACAAGCGTGCTATTTAAAAGTTCGGTCGGTATATTGAGGCGGTGGAACTGTGGCAGATAAAGAAGGCGGCGAATTTGACTCAGTTGCATCGTTCATAAGGCTCTACAACAACCTGCCCCTGGAAGAGAGAAAGCGGGTAGTGCTTGTATTCGAGGGCCAGCCGATAAGCTGGGAAGTCGCAAGGGGCGAAATCATCAATAAAACCCAGCGAGGAAGCGAAATACTCAAAAAGCTAACCGGGCTGAAAATAGTGTAAGCGGTGGTAGCATGCCATTTTCCGAGGACGAGGCGCAGATAACCCTGGAGCGGATACGGGACATGCCGCGAGGCATCAAGCTGAATCTCGGTTCCCACGGCGCGTTCACCCGCGACGAACTCATAGATGCAATCAACACGCACAGCGAAATAGGCGAGCTGGTCGTCAGGATGCAGATGGCGTACGTGCGCTCATTCCGGGAAAGGGTGGATGAGTGAACGGGGAGAAAGGGTTCCTCATAACCACGCCGGATGACGATGATACCGTCTTTTACTGCAACATATGGAGCAAGGAGATAATCGACCTGGCCGGGACAAAAGGCTTCAAAACAACCGAATTGCAGGGTCCCAAAGCCACGCGCGCCAACCTTGAAAGCCACCTCAAAAGGCCGGTTGTCCGTTTCGTCATGTTCAATGGGCATGGCGCCTCCGATATTGTCACCGGCACGGTCAAGGAAGTGATTATGAAAGCCGGTGAAAACGAGGCTTTGCTGAAAGGAAAGGTCGTGTACGCCCGCAGCTGCTACACGCTTGCCGTTCTCGGTGCCTCAAGCATATCCGCCGGAGCTGATGGCTATGTCGGATATTCCCTGCCCTTTGCGTTCGTTTCAGACCCTGCGGAGGGCGCGCATCCCCTGGACGACGAGCTGGCGGCTCCCTGCTTTGTCACGTCGAATATAATCCCTGCCACTCTCCTCAAGGGGAATTCCGTCTCCGAAGCGGTGAAGAAATCGAAATCTGAAATGAGGAAGCTGATGGAGCACTGGGAAACCAGGACGGACAGGATTGAAGCCCCGATGGTCGCCCTTTGCCTGAACTGGAACAGGCTCGGACTCGGATTCGAAGGCAGGGGCGAAGTCAAGCTATAGGCTTGCCGGCCTGTGCAATGTCCTTTCCATATGCCATTCCCCCGTCATAAGCCGCCCAGATGGCTTCCGGGCAAAAAGCCAGGCATTTGAGCATGAAAAAGGATAAAAATAGTGGAGATTTCAGCGACGTTCAATACCCCAAACTTATACTTTACTCCTCTTGCTCCCCCCCGGCGTTTTTTTACTTGTTAAAATAAGGGGCTCTGCAGCTACAATAATAGCCCTATAGCGGGTCCGCTACATAAAAGTCATTCGGGGCTAAAGTTGGTTTCCACGCAGATAATAGTGCAAACCAATTGCCAGAAGAAACTGCCCCGTGAACGATCTCAATTGGAACTTCTATGCGCGAATTTTCCTGAAGCTGGATTTCCTTCCCATCCATATGGAATGTTACCGCACCTCTAAATAACTTGAATATCTCCTCTGTCTCCTTATGGGTATGCAATGGTATGTGCCCGCCTGGGAGGATGATCAAGTTTTGGGCTCCCATCTTTCCAGTGGCAGACGAGATTCGTTCCCATTCCATCTGGTAAATGAAAAAGCCGGTCGGCTTTTCGATGAGTGCTGGTTCGGCTATATTTTTGCCTGGGTCTTTTACAAAAAACAGGAATCTGGCTGCGGCAAGCATTTCCAGGATCAGTCTTGTATCGCCCGTGGTCTTAATGTTCAATATGGCATCTTGGGAGTTCTCCCGGTCTCTACGAACAGGGATTGACAGCTTCCTAGATATGCCTTCAACCAGTGCTGCATGGCGCAGGGGCATCTGGACATTCGCGCTGTCATTCAATTGAGTGCAGGTGTAACCCAGTCTCGGGATCTGTCTCAAGATGTCCGTGCCAGTGAACTTTTGGTAATTTATCTGTTTCATATTCTTCAGTATTATTCACTTATTAACACATATAAACCTTCCTGCTCTTTCCTTCCTCCCGGCGCGCTTCCTTGCCCCTGTCACCTTCCATGCCATGCGAGGCGCCCAAGGATGACGGGCGCAGATGGCGCTTTTTTATTCCTTTCCCTGTCTAATGGATGCAAGGTGTGCCCATGAGGTTCAAATTCATCGCATTCGCGCTTCTTGCGTCAGTTGCAATGCTCTTCTGCGCTGCAAGCGTGCTCTACTCTGTGCAAAATGCGGTTTCCTCGCTATGCGTCAGCCTGAAGTCCATGCTTCCTGTGGTGGCAATGATGATGCTGGTGCTTGCCGGCGTAATCTACGCCGCAGGGCAGGTGCTTGGCGCAGAGACGAGAGCGCGCGCAAACGTCTGGGCGACCGCCTGCCTCACAGGCGCGCTCATAGCCATCCTCATCGTGGTGGTGGCGCAGCCTGTGCTGCAGATGATTTACGTGGACCAGGGGACAATCTCCTGCGACGGCACATAGATTGCCTGATTCTGGAAAAAGAAAAAAGCAGAGCCTCAGGGCGCGGAAGGCAAAAAAGAAAAAGCCACGCCAAGCGCTGCCATCAGTGCCTCTGGTACTGATTGGATTCCTTGGAGGTGCCAGGGCAGTGTCTTTGGCTTATGCAAGAAGTGGCAGCTGCAAAGGTTGCAATAAGCAGCAGCCCGACCCCCGTTTTCACTGCAACACTCTTAATGCGGGCTGCGTGCTTTCCGAAGAATTCATTTTTCACCATATGTTCTTTTGCCATAATATTACTCCCGAGCAACAATGCCCCGTATGGGTATATGTTGGCAAAGGTTTTTAAATTATGTTATTATTGCTAGTTTTCTGTGGAAATACTTAAGCCAATGGCTTTTGTGCCAGCCTTGGACAGGATAAAACCCAGTCCCTTCCCGCATTCCCTTCCGATTGGGCTTCGCCCAATTCAGGCAAAGTCCGCATTTACTTTGCCTTCCTTTGCAAGCGCGGCTATTTTTCCCGCAAGCTCGCCGATTTTGAGCCTTGCCTGCTTGCCGTCGTTCCTGAAGCGCAGCGTCACTGTATCGTCTTTCATCGTGTCATAATCGACCGTGATGCAGTAGGGCACGCCTATCTCGTCCGCGCGCGCATAGCGCTTGCCAATGCTCCCCGACTCCTGGCAATAGACAATAAGGCCTGACTCGCGCAGGAGCGCCTCCACCTCGCGCGCCTTCTCCTCCATGCCGTCCTTCCTCATGAGCGGGAAAACCCATGCATGGTATGGCGCGATTGAGGGCGGGAAGTCGAACCATTCCCAGTCTTTTTCGGGGCTTTTTTCGCGGAAACAGTGCTCCAGCACGCACCAGAACATCCTTTCCACTCCCATGGACGGCTCCACCACGTGCGGCACCACCTTCTTTTTCTCCTCCTCCACAAAAACAGACAGGTCAGTGCCCGACGCCTTTGCATGCGAGGAGAGGTCATAGTCGGTCCTGTATGCGGTTCCCACTGTCTCAATCCAGCCATACGAGGTATCGACCACGAGGTCAATGTTGCCGCGCGAATAGTGCGGGGTGTCGTTTTTCGGGATTTTCCTGAAGCGGAATTTATCCCGCGGAACCCCGGCTGCAATGTAAAGCCTTTCCTGCTTCCAGAGGAAATACGCCATTATCTGGTTGGGCACTATTCCGCGCTCCACAGTTTCTGCAAGCGTGCATTCCGACACCGTGCCATCCTCAAGCTCAAATGCCAGCTTCTCCCCCTTTACGCTTTCGAACTTCGGATGGGTTTGGTATTTGGGATTGAAGAAATACTCCAGCTCCATCTGGGAGAATTCGCGCACGCGCACTATTCCCTGGCGAGGCGAAATCTCGTTCCGGAAAGAACGCCCCACCTGGCCAATTCCGATTGGAAGGCGGCTTCCATAATTCCTCACGATGCGCGCAAAATCAAGGAAAATCCCCTGCGCTGTTTCGGGGCGGCAGTATGCCACGCGCTCCTCGCCTGCGCCAATCGCCGTCTTGAACATCATGTTGAATCTCGTGACATCAGTAAGCTCGCCCAAGTCATTCGGGCACGCCACCTTGTATTTCCTGATGGCATCCGCAAGCTCCTGCGGCTGCATGCCTTCTGCTTTTGCCCCTGATGCAATAAACCCTGGGCTTTCGGCAAGAAGGTGGTCCGCGCGGAAACGCTGGTTGCACTTCTTGCAGGAAACAACCGGGTCTGAAAAATTCTCAGCATGCCCTGATGCCTTGAACACAGCCTCGGGAAGTATGCACGTGGTTTCAATCTCGTGGAAGCCCTCCTTCTGCAGCATTTCGCTCCTCCAGAGGTTTTCCAGGCGGTGCTTTATCGCGCAGCCCACTGGCCCGTAGTCGTAAAAGCCGGCCGGCGAGCCGTATATCTCGGCTGAGGGAATGATGAAGGAGCGCCTGATTGCGACGTCGATGAGCCTCTCTGCCTTGGGATTTGGCGTTTCGGAGCTTTTCATGGGTGTTTTCTTGCCGCGAAGCTCTATAAACGTTTTGAGGATAATACCTCGGGAGCAAATTATAGGAGATGGTACAATGTCACCAATGCAATCTCGCGACGAGTTTTTCAAGAGGGCAAAGAAGAAGGTAACAATCGCGGTCTCTTCCCGCGACAACCTGCTCATACAGTCCGTCTCGGCGGTGGACGAGCTCAACAAGAGCTCCAACCTGCTTTTCGAGAGGCTCACCGAATGGTACGGCATGCACTTCCCGGAATTCAGAACGCCCGACAACGCGAAATACGTCGAAGGGGTGCTTGCGATTGACAGGATGAAGCCCGACATGGCAAAGCTCACGATAGTGTTCGGCCCTCAGGCGCAGTCCATCGCGGACAAGGCGCGTGCATCAATGGGCACCTCTCTTTCCGAAGAGGACATTTCGCAGGCTCGCTCGCTCGCGCTCCAGGTGAAGTCCATGTGGGCGCTTCGGGACGGCATAGAGGCTTACGAGGCAAAAATCGCGCGCGAGATCTGCCCCAACATGTCGTACCTCGCAGGCCCGGAGCTTGCGGCAAAGCTCGTGGCGCAGTCGGGAGGGCTGCAGAGGATGGCTATGTTCCCCGCAAGCACCATACAGGTGCTGGGCGCGGAGAAAGCGCTGTTCAAGCACCTCAAGTCGGGCAGCCGCCCGCCCAAGCACGGGCTCATATTCCAGCACGCAGCCATCGGCATGGCGCCAAAGAAGGTGCGCGGCAAGATTTCGCGCTGCCTGGCCGCAAAGCTTGCGATAGCGTCGAAGGCGGATGCCCTTTCGCACAATTTCATCGCCGAGAAGCTGAAAGCGCAGTTCGAGGCGCAGGTGAAGCGCGTCATGGACAAGCAGGCATCATCGCCTCAGGCTCCGGGCGGGGCAGGGAGGCAGCAGGACAGGAATTTCCAGCAAAGGCGGAACTGACGAACATTGAGTTTAAGTTTTTGTGCAAATGCGCTGGAACGGGCGCCTGCGCAATGTTTGAGGTTTTCATATGAGGCTTCTTGCACTCTCAGACCTCCATGCGGACGAGGAGCTGCTGGACAGGCTGCGCGCCATCTCCTCGCGCCAGAAATACGACGCCGTGCTTTTCTGCGGCGACATCACCGACCGCGGGCCGGCTTCCTACGCAGAGGAGGTGATCCGCCTTTTCCCCCGCGCATATGCGGTGCATGGCAACATGGACACGCCCGAGGTGGTCGACAGCCTGCGCGAGATGGGCGTGCTGGTGCACGGGAAGAAGGTGAAGCTTGGCGAGTGGAACCTTGTGGGCCTGGGCGGCTCGAACCCCACTCCGTTCGGCACGCCAACCGAGTACAGCGAGGAGGAAATCGCATCCGTGCTTGCGCGCGCGGGCGTGGACGATTTTTCCATCGTGCTGTCCCACCCCCCGCCCTACGGGCTTTTTGACGAGGTGGGGACTGGCATGCACGTGGGCAGCAGGGCTGTTAGGAAGATGGTGGAGGAAAAGCGCCCCATCCTTCTCATCTGCGGGCACGTGCACGAGCACGAGGGCAGGGAAATACTCGGCGAGACTTTGGTGGTGAAGCTCGCCCCTGCGGAAAAGGGGCGCGGGGCGGAAATAACCATAGGGGACAGCATAGACGTGAACTTCATCAATCTCTGAAGTGGTTCTGTGGCTTTGGATAACGAAGATGCGGCAATGGGCAAGGCCACCGTATTTTCCATCAGGCGCGCAAGGAAGGCGGACATGGATGCCATCGAGGAAATGGTAGCGCTGCTTTTTCCCAATGCCAAGTTGCGCAACCTGCCCTACGACGTGTTTTTCATGGCGGAGCGGAGCGGATTGCCCATTGGCTTTTGCCACCTGCGCATGCGCGACGACCGCTGCTACATATCCGGCCTTGGCGTGCTTGCGCACTACCGCGAGCACGGGTTCGGCACCGCCCTGATGCGCGAGGCGCTTTCCTACGCCGACGCGCACGGCGCGCGCGTGACATGCCTCAAGGTGCGCGCCCTCAACACGGCGTCCAAGCTCTATTTGTCGCTCGGCTTTTTCGAGAAAAGGATGGGCGAAACGCTCGTGCTTGTGAGGAAAAGGCCGAGTTAATTCATCCCCACTCTTCCTTTTTCACTTTTTCCTTTGGCACGCCTGCGGCAAGCAGGCCCTGCGCCACGCCCTGCACCATCTCCGGCGGGCCGCAAATGTAGAATGTCTTCCCCTCAAGCGCCCCAAGCCTGCGCGAAATCTCCTCGGCATTTATCCTTCCGCGTATCCCTTCCCAGCTTATTGGCATCTGCTCGCGCGTGACTGCGTGGAAGCATTTCAGGCGAGGGTTTTCCTTCGCAAGCTTCATCAGCTCCTCCCCGCATGTGATTCCTGCCAGTGTGCGCGCGGAGTGGAAAAGCGTTGCATTCCTGCCCTCCAGAAGCGTCTGCATTATCATGCTTCTCAAAGGCGTGATGCCCACGCCCCCTGCAATGAAGACGCGCTCCGAGTCGCCCGGGTCCAGGGTGAAAATACCGTACGGCCCGTCGATTTCCGCCCTGCCGCCAACGTGAAGCTCCCAAACCATGCTGCTGAACACTCCGTTTTTCTTTATTGGAGTGGAACTCGCTTGCGCTCCTTCCACTGCTAAAAAATCACCCGCGTGATTTTTTATGCAGAAGCGCAGAAGCGGCTCGGAGGGGTGCGATGCCGCCGAGTAGGGGCGGAACATCTTCCTGCCCTCGCTGTTGGCGAGGTGCAGCCTGAAGAAGTTGCCCGGCTTGTAGGGCGGCACGCTGCCCCGGAAGTAAAGGCTGCGGACGCCTTCCCCCTCATCAACTGCCTTTTCAAGCACAAATTCCATGCGTTTTTTCCCTGGCGAGGATTTTTATTGCTTGCATACGCACTCATGGCATGGCAGAGCCGATTGAAAGCATGCGCGAGATTGCAATCACGCTTGACACCTACGACGACATCTTCTCCGACTTCGACCCGCGCCCTTATTCCCAGCGCGAGATGTCCGAGGACTTCCTCAAGGAAATCAGCCGCCGCTACATGGAGGGCAAGCATGGCAGGTTCGAAGTGCACTTCACCATGCCATCCTCGGAGCGCGACCTGAAGAACGAGGCATTGATAAAAAAGCGGCTGCGCGAGCAATTCGCCTTCATGGTGAAGCGCGAAACCGATGCGATACAAAAGACCAAGGGCAGGGGCTATCTTTACATCCTCATAGGGTTCCTCACCCTGCTTGCCGACACCTACTTTTACTTCTACCTCTCCTATGACAGTTTCTTCTACCACCTGCTTTCCATACTTCTCGTGCCGGCAGGATGGTATGGCATGTTCACTGGGATTGGAAAGGTGGTGGACGAGCCGTTCGATGCATCTGAGCGGAAAAAGCTGCATGAGAAGTTCGAGCGCGCTGACTTTTCCTTCATGTCCGACGACCTTGAGTGACTGGGTGGCGCGGCCCGATTCCGCTTCTTCATGCCAGGCCGGACTGGGCGTTTGAAGGCTCGAATCCCGACACTATCCCTTCAATCTCCCTGATTGTTTTTGCCGAGTTCAGCCTTTTCCTCGCCTCCTTCACGCCGTTGAAGCCCGACACCCACTCTATTGCATGCGCGCGAAATCTTTTTGGCGTAGCGACGCCGTATTTTTGGGCAAGGGCTGCATATTGCGCAAATGACGCGCGCTTTTCCTCCCATGGCGTTTTTCTGCATTTGCCATGCGCAAGCAAATCATCAGCCTGCGAAAAAATGTGCGGGTTGCCCAATGCCGCCGAAGCTATCATCACCGCGTCGCAGCCTGTCTCCTTCAGGAACTGCACTGCTTTTTCAGGCGTGGATGCCCCGCCGTTCCCGATAACCGGGATGGAAAGCGCTTCCTTCACCTCGCGCAGCATTTCCCAGCCCGCCTGCCTTTTCCGCCCTTCAGTTGCCGTCCTCCAATGCACTGTTATGCCTGATACGCCTGCATCCTGCAGCATCAGCGCAAGCTCGAGCGCGCTGTCGCTTTTCCAGCCTGCGCGGATTTTCGCAGTCACCGGGATTCCGGAATGCTTCACGCACGCCTCTGCAATCGCGCGCATTTTCTGCGGGCTTTTCAAAAGCGCGCTTCCCGCTCCTGCGCGGATGACGCTTCCTGCAGGGCAGCCGAAGTTCATGTCAATGCAGGAGGCATAAAGCTCGCCTGTTTCCACGCGCGCGCTTATGGAGGAGGCAGCATTTCCCATTGCCTCGGGCGTTGCTCCGAATATCTGTATGCCCACGGGCATTTCCTCGCTGCACGTCTGCAGGAGCGCGTCCGTATTCTTTCCGCCGCGTGTTATCGTCGCCAGCGCAGTCTGGCGGCGAGCTGCGCCAGAGCGCACAATCGCTTCGGCATTCGCAAACTCCGTGAAGCACATGGCAGCGCCCGCGCGCCTGCAAAGCAGCCTGAAGGCGATGTCGGTATATGCCGCCATGGGGCCAAGCACGAATTTCCCGCGCAGCGCTGCGTTGCCGTATTTCATACCCCCTATTTGCGGAAATCCATTTAAGAAGCATGGGCTGGCCGGCTGAGCGCCAGGGGTGGAAAAAGAAAAATCGGCTAGGCTTTTGCCAGCTGGGGCGCGCGATTCAATACCAGTTTTCCAAGCCTGCTGCGTGCCACGAGCCTGCGTGCAGCCCAGCTTCGCTTTCACATTCAAGGCGATTCCTATACTTCTCAAGGTCATCCCACGTGCAAAGGAGGGCCTTATTGCCGGCGCTATCCCGTGACATTTGGTTATTGAGGTAGCCCTCCATGGCCACTATCCGGTAATGGATGGCAATGAGGCTCCACTTGTCCCCGTTTGTTGCCATCAGGCTGCCTGCAATTTCCGCAGCCTTGTCGCAATCTTTGATTGCACCGTCATAATCGGCTTTATTTATCTTCCTCACACCCCTCATGACAAGCAAGTCGGCGAGCATGCCATTTTTGCCGCTGCCTTCGGGCATGCCCCCAACAATGCTCACGGCCTTGCCATAATGCGCCATGGCCCGTTCATAATACGGCAGCTCACCCCTTCTTGGCCTGTATTTTTCTATCATCCTGAAAAGCAGGTCTCCTGCCAGGGCATGCGCATGGGAATTTTCAGGATTTTTGCAAACGGCCTTTTCAAATTTGGCAAGTGCCTGAAAATATAGGCATTTCCTTCCCCGATGCATGTCCCCTTCCCCCTCTTTCACCATGCGTTTCCCCTGCAAGACGCATTCTTCCGAGGCTCCCTTATCCAGCTTTGCTATCTTCTCGGCAAGCACCTCGCTCCCTTTGCCGAGGATTCTTCTTAACTTGTATGAAACCTTAAGAAACATCCGGTTGCCATTCGTGCTTTCATGCGCCTTTTGGGAAAATGCCAAGCTACCACCGCATATATTTCCTCCGAAACGTTTAAATAACATATAGTTACATAATCTAAAACTTCATTTTTGCCAAGCGCGCCGCCTATCCGCGCGCAAATTGCCAATTGCCAAAAAAGGATGGGGGAACTGAGATTTGAACTCAGATCGCTAGGTCCCAAACCTAGTAGCATACCAGGTTAGCCCATTCCCCCTTATTGATATTTTCTATAACAGTGTTCCCACTGCCGTATTTATTCTTGGGATGAAGGTTAAAGAAGCTTTGCAGACGCGCATGGCCTGGTACGAATGCCGTTTATCGCCCAGGGCAGGCGCCTCGAAATGCTGATCTGGCACTGTGCGATTTCCCAGGCATATCTATATAAATTAGTACTAGGCTATTATATTGATAATAGAGAAGAAAAATTGTGTGGCATAATGAATTTTAGAGGGTGGTTTGAATGGCTGGTGAAAAGAAAGCAAGCGCATCGCAGGGGAACAGCGGGGGCATTATGGCGAAGGCTGAGGGATACGTGCGGACAGTCGCATCAGTTGTCCCGTTCAAGCAGTGCAGTTCATGGGTTGCGGCCTACTTCCACCCGGAGGACACGATACGCGCGGAAATGAAGAACGCGAATTTCGGGAACATTGCAATGAACGCATTTCTCATCGGCATTGTTACAAGCGTTTCATTCGCAATCGCCTTGCTGCTCTTGTTTGGGTTCGCGTTGTTGACATCCGCAAATATCTCGGCAGCCTTGGCAGCAAACCTTGCAATGTACGCTATCCTTCTGGTCGCCGTGCCATTCATCTATGTGATTTCCGCCTTTGTTTCCTCCCTGATTTACTTTATAATCGCAAAGCTGCTCGGGGGAAAAGGCGGGTACATGGAGCAGACACTGGGCATGGTTCTGGTCACAGGCGGCGTGATGCTTGCGGTAATGCCGTTCCAGATACTCAGCTCCATCCCGTTCATCGGTTTGATCGGCTTGATATTCTTGCTTCTGGCGCTTCCATTCAGCCTCTACGGGATTTACTCCCAGTACAGGATGATAAAGGCGGTCCACTCGCTCTCATCAGGGCGCGCTGCAGCGGTAATCATAATCCCAATAGTCGTGATGATAGTGCTTGTGGTTATTCTCATCGCGATAGCCGGCGTGGCGCTGTTAAGCTTTGTGCCAGGGAGCGCGGTGGCCACTGCGTCTACTGCCCACTACTGAGTTTTTTTCTTTTTTCTTTGTTTTTTCCGAATATTTTACGGAACGGCATGGCAAAATGAGTGTCATCGGAATTCCTGCCTTTATTTAATCCAGCCAGTTGCAACCCGGTATGCTCACTGTAGAAGTAGCCCATTCCCCCGATGATGGTTAGTGGGGTGCCAAACGTTAATTAAAGTTGCCGCTGTGCCATATGCGATTGCCATGCCCCTGCGCACATTCAACAAATGGCGAGATTTCAAGTTCGCGCCTGAATGGAAGAAGAAGACCGGCGAGCTTGACCGCAAGCTCCTGGAATTCTCGCGCCTGTTCAAGTCCAGGCGATATCCCACCCCGGACGAGCTTTTCTTCGAGATAGAGGATTTGCCGTCCATGGGCAAGGAATACTGGTTCATGCACTTCTGCTCCCCCCCTCGCGAGGAGCAGGTCATCTTCACCTTCGGTCGCTCCGTGGACCCTGTGCGCGTGAACGAGGGCTCGGTGCCTGAGGCCGAGGGGCAGCAGGGAGTGGTATGCGCGGCAGTGTGCTGGCTTTACTCAAAGGGGAGGAAGGAAGTGATTTTCGACTCCACCACCAACGTGCGGCTGAAAAAGGGCGAAAGGAACAGCATAACAGCTGAAAAAGGGGAAAGCAAAATATCCATCACCGGCAAATACCCCCACTTTGATATCTCGCTTGTGAAAGGCGGCAGGAGGATTTTCTACGCGCATGCCTCGCATCCGTGCAAGGGGCACCCCTACGAAATGGTAAACATTCTAACCAATCCGTTTGCCCCGCGCCTCGGCACTGTGATGATAAACTACTATTTCGAATTCGAGGGCGTGCTGGAAGGCAAGCCCATGAAAGGCAAGGCATACCTTCAGAAAGTGGTTGCCGCCATGCCCCTTGCCCCATGGAACTGGGTGAGGCTGGAATTCGGCAACGGCGATTCATTGGACTTTTTCACAGGAAAGCCGCTGGGCGAGGCTGCTGGCTGGCATTTTGCATCGAATGCCTACATTGAGATTGGCGGCAGGCGCACGAAATTGCGGGGCTTGAAGCTTTCCACCTGGCTGGACAAGGAAAAGCGCGTGTGGTCGCTTTCCAGCAAGTCCATGGTGGCAATCCTGGAGTCCTATTCCGTACAGCCTTTCATCATGAGGCAAAAGACAGTGTTCCAGTACGATGAATACCTCGTGCGCGCAAAGGCGTTCGCGCTTCGCCTCGCTGGCAAGGAGTACACATTGTCCGACCTTGGCGGCGGGGTGGGCATTGCCGAGGACGCGAGCGGGTACTTGTTCTGAAGCGCGCGCGCCCATTTTCTGCCTGTGGTATTTCAGATACTTTTATAAACACTTTTCAGTAGAAAAAACACCATCGATTGAGGTGGTGGGATGGTTGACACTGGAGTTCAGGCTGAGCAAGTTGACGTTAGCAAGCTCTTTCATGTAATATACAGCAAAACTGCAAGCACCGAAGACAGGAACTTGGCTGCCGAACTCGCCATCCCGGAACTTGTCCAGTCAGTGAATGGCGCTAGGCTTGTGTCCATTATAAAAAATGATGACCTGGGCATCGCAGTCCGCGTCCAGGCAATAGAAGCAATTGTTGCAAATCCTGATTTTATCAACGGCAAGCTCTGGGCCAAAGGAAAATTCTATGAAGGGCAGGACATGATGTTTTCGCACGGGATAGAAACTGTGAAGGAGATTGCTCGGGATTCATTGACTCTGGGCTCGGACGGTTTCATGAACCACATGATTTACACTGACAATTGGGCGCAGATGAAAAATGAGGGCGCCAGGATCAATCCGGACATTGCAAAAAAGCACATTGAACTGGTCGGAAGTCTGTTTCTCCAATCAGACGCTCTAAAAAATGACAAAAAGCTGTGCCTCTCCATTCTCAAGAACAAGTACGGCTCGCCCCTCTTCGGCGCGGTTCTGTTGAATGGCAGTGCTGACAAGTTCAATTCGTCATATATGCATCTCTATACCTCCGGCGGTAGTGAATACAAGGAACTTTGGCGCACGTTCGTATCAGCCACAACCCCTGTGGCGAATCCGCCACGTGAAGAGCACAAGCCCCTCCAAATTTCCATACCTGAAGGCAAATTCACGATAACCACGCGTGAAGTCGGCGAATATTCATTGGTTTACCACTACGACTTGCATGCCCAGGTGAGCAACCGTTTTTCCCTCACTCCTGAGCAATACCAGAAGCTTGAAAACAACGAACAGGTGGCTATCACTGGCAAGGACGGCGAGCAGTACCTGCTTGTGAAAGGCTATACTGAGATAAGGCACAACACTTATCCATGCTGCAGGATCTATCGGAATTCCACCCTCTTGCCAAAGGATGTCGAGAATGCGGCAGCAGATACCTTTATCGACGGAAAGGACTCCCATGGCTACAGCGCAGAAACCGAAAAGCTGCTTAGGTTTGCATCCACTGGCATATTTGACGTAGCTTATCGCGAGCGCGCCGGCTTGAAAGGCTTGGAATGGACATACGAGGGAGAGGTCATTGCCAGCCAGAATTATCCTCCAAAGACATTGGAACTTGCAAGGCAGAAAATCGCCCATTTCCACAAAGAAGTGGTGAACCCGAGTCAGGTGAAGTACCTTGAAACTTGCAAGCAACCCGCGGGATGGGGCAAAATATTGGAAACATCAAAAGCAGATTATCACGAGGCGCTATCCAACCTCAAGGAGCTTTCTGACATCCATTTCAATGCGCACCAGCCTGACAATATACGCACTGAAGCGCGCAAGCTGCTCGAAGTTCTTTTCAAGGCTGTGATTGACGATTTTGTGGTCAAAGGCGAAGAGCATCTTATCTCGCTTTTTTCAGACAAGGAATGGCTCAAAGTCAAGCTTCCGCCAGAGCTGCATTCTTATGCGAACCTGGAAATGCGCGAGCAATCAGCCATTAATTTCCTGAACAAGTACAAAGACATAACAGAGTTTCCAAAAGAATCTGACCATGTCTATTGCACCATGGACGGGCTGGCGAACTCCAACAAGGAATATTACTCGCACTTAAGCCCGCAGACAAAGAACATGGCAAAAACCGTGTTTGATGCGATAATTGCCAGGCAGCAGAACAAAGCCAATGAGGAAAACATGGCTGCAATCACAGAGCTGCGGAAGCTCGCGGACAAGCGCCAGACCGTGGTCGCGCTTGGCGCCAACCAGCCCAGGGAAATCAAGACTGGCATATCTGTCCAGCCCGGCAACAAAATCAAGGGCACACCTTGATTGGTGCAATTTCCTTTTTTTCCCTATTTTTAGTGTTTTTTCCTGTCCTTTAGTGGGCAAAATCCTCCCCCTGCTTATAAATGTTGCTCCCGCATGCATTCTCGTGGGAGAATCCAGCCGCAGAGGCGGCTGCCTGAAAATTCCTAGCGGTAATTTCCATGGTCCATAGGATAGAAACAGGCTATTTGCCGGAATTTGTCGACCCTGCCGGGGATTCGCTGCTCCGCAGGATGCAATCCGACCTGGGCATGCTTTCCGCCAAGTCCGTGCGCGTGCTGGATGTCTATACCATTGATGCCGAGCTGTCCGATGCCGAGCTTGCGCGCGTGGGGGCGGAGCTTCTCTGCGACCCCATAAACCAGTGCTTCTCAGTTGACAAGCCGCTTTTCCTCCCCCCCAAGTTCACGCTTGCAATCGCGGTGTCATTCTGCCCAGGGGTGAAGGACAATGTGGGCGGGACCGCGCGCGGGGCAATCGAGGAGATGCTGGGCAGAAAGTTGCAGGGCGCGGTCTATACGAGCAAGCACTACCTGGTGGCAGGCAAGCTGGCAAGGCAGGAAGGCGAAAGGCTGGCGCGCGAGCTGCTGGCAAATGAGCTCATACAGCGCTTCGAGGTAAAAGCGGCGCAGGAGTTTGGCACGGCAGGCTTTGCGGCAGAAGTGCCCCGCGCGGGCGCAACAGGCGGGGGCAATGTGGCGCAAATCGACTTAGGCGTGCCTGACAAGCGCTTAATCGAGATTTCGCGCGAACGGCTGCTTGCGCTGTCCCTTGAGGAAATGAGGCGGATAAAGGCGTATTACGCAGACCCCGCTGTCGCCGAGGAGCGCAGGAAAGCAGGCCTCTCCCAGATGCCCACGGATGTGGAGCTTGAGATGCTTGGCCAGACCTGGTCGGAGCACTGCAAGCACAAGATATTCAATGCCAAAATCACGCTGAAAACCGGCAGGAAGAGGAAAGTGGTGGATTCCATTTTCAAGACGTACATAAAAGCCGCGACAGGCAGGCTTGCCAGCAGGAAGAAATGGCTGCTTTCCGTTTTTTCGGACGGCGCCGGGATTTTCGAGTTCGTGCCAGGTTGGAGCGTGGCAATGAAGGTGGAGACGCACAACTCCCCATCCGCGCTTGACCCGTACGGCGGCGCGCTCACAGGCATACTTGGCGTGAACCGCGACGTGATAAGCGCAGGCCTTGGCGCAAGGCCCATCTTCAACACCGACGTCTTCTGTTTTGCAGACCCCCACTATGCAGGCGAAGTCCCGCCCCGCCTCTTCCATCCCAGGAGGGTGCTGGAGGGCGTGCGCGCAGGCGTGGCTGCAGGGGGCAATGCATCAGGCATCCCCACGATTAACGGTTCGCTTTACTTTGACGACAGGTATTTGGGAAAGCCCCTGGTCTACTGCGGCACAGGCGGCATCATGCCCTCAGAGCTTCGCGACGGAAGGAAAACGCATGAGAAGCGAATAATGAACGGCGACAGGATATTCATGGTGGGCGGCAGGATTGGCAAGGACGGCATTCACGGCGCCACGTTCTCAAGCCAGGAGCTCAACGAGGAATCCCCTGTTTCAGCCGTCCAGCTTGGCGACCCCTACACCCAGAAAAAAATGCTTGACTTCCTGCTTGAGGCGCGCGATTTGGGGCTTTATAATTTCACCCAGGACTGCGGCGCAGGCGGCATTTCCTCATCAATCGGCGAGATGGCAGAATCATCGGGAGGCTGCACAGTCCATTTGGACCGCGCGCCCCTCAAATACCCCGGGCTTGACCCGTGGGAGATTTTCGTGTCAGAGTCCCAGGAGAGGATGACTTTGGCCGTGCCGCCGGGAAAAGCAGGCGAATTCGTCTCGCTTGCGCGATTGCGCGACGTGGAAGTGTCGGATTTGGGAGAATTCAATTCGTCAGGCTTCCTGCGCGTGCTTTACGGGGCAAGGCTGGTCGCTTTCATTTCCATGCAATTCCTGCACAAGGGCGTGCCCCAGCTGCAGCTTGAGGCTGAGTTGCGCACGCCCAAGTTGCCCGGGCTTGTGCCGGCGGAGCACCAAAACCTTGGCGGAATCCTTCTCTCCCTTCTTTCCCGCCCCAACATCTGCTCCAAGGAATACATCATAAGGCAGTACGACCACGAGGTGCAGGGGAGCTCGGTGATAAAGCCGCTGTGCGGCGTGTTGGCCGACGGGCCGTCCGATGCCGGCGTGGTGGCGCCATTGCTTGGAAGGAGGGAAGGGCTTGTGGTGTCAAACGGCATCTGCGCGCGCTATTCGGACATCGATGCCTACCAGATGGCTGCAAATGCAGTGGACGAGGCTGTGAGGAACTATGTGTCGGCAGGCGGCTCGCTTGAAAGGCTGGCGCTCCTTGACAACTTCTGCTGGTGCGACCCTGTTTATTCCCCTGACAACCCTGACGGCAGGCACAGGCTTGCCCAGCTAGTGCTTGCGTGCCAGGGAATCTATGACGCCTGCATGGCATACGGCGCGCCGCTTATCTCGGGCAAGGACAGCATGAAAAACGACTACAAGCACGGCAAGTGGAGGATATCAGTGCCGCCCACCCTCCTGATATCGGCAATAGGCAAGACAGATGACGTTTCACTTTCGCAGACCACGGACTTCAAGTCGCCAGGCGATGCAATTTACGTGCTGGGGTCCACGCTGCCGGAGATGGGCGCCTCGGAATACTATGCAATGGGCAACGCAGTCGGCACGGGCGTGCCTTGCGTGGACTTCAGGAAGAATTTCGCGCTTTACAGGAAGCTCGAGCAAGCAATCAAGCTGGGCACATTGTCATCATGCCATGACTGCTCCGAAGGCGGGCTTGCCGTGGCGCTTTCGGAATGCTGCATAGGCGGCAGGCTGGGGGCAGTTGTGGCATTCCCGCAGGGAAAATATGCCGGCAAGCTGACTCCGACGCAGCTTCTGTTCTCTGAAAGCGCAGGCAGGTTCGTGGTGTCCGTGAAAAAGAAAAACGAGAAGGCCCTTCGTGCAATCATGCGCGGAGTTGCGTGCGAAAGGATTGGCGAAGTGAAAGGGGAATTGCTTTTAATATCAGTAAGGGGCCAGGAAGCGGTGGCAGTGCCTGTGGACGGGCTTGCATCCGCCTGGAAGAGGACGATGGGATGGTAAAACCCGCGCCAAGCAAGGGAAAGGGGAGGAAAGCGCACATCGGGAAAGCTAAAAAGGCGGCAAAAGCCCCTGCAAAAAAGATGAAAAAGAAAAATATTCCAAGGCGCAGGCAAATGAAGGGGAAAACGACTGCAAAAGGGCGCAAGCAAGCGAGGAAGAAAGCGCCTGCAAAGGCAAAACGCAGGCAAAATGCAAAAATAAAGCGCGTGCAGGGCAAATTGCAGGTCAGGCAAAAATCAAAACCCAAAAAAACCATTTCAAAAAAGGCAAACGGTGTCAAGATGAAGGCAAAACAAAAGCCAACGATGAAGGCAAAGCAAAAATCAGCCGCGCGAAAAGCCTCAAAATCGGCGACGCGTGCAAAAGTGCCTGCGAATGCAAATGCTGCCGCAATGAAATCCTCAAGAGCCCCTGCGGGCGCAAAAGCGGCGAAGATTCCCGTTCCTCCAAAAGAGCGTCGCAAGCCCCGCTGCATCGTGCTTGCGGGCTTTGGCCTGAATGCGGAGGCCGAGCTTGCGCACGCGTTTTCCCTTGCAGGCGCGGATGCGAAAATCGTGCACTTCTCGGACATTGCATCCGGGAAGGAAATGCTTGAGGATTACGAGATATTCGCAATACCGGGCGGCTGGTCGTTTGGCGACGACATTGCAGGCGGGCGCGTGCTTTCGAACAAGCTCAAGCACACCTTCAAGGCGCAGTTCGAGGCGTTTGCCTCTTCAGGCAAGCCAATGCTTGGCATATGCAACGGCTTCCAGACGCTGGCCAAGCTTGGCGCGCTGCCGAACATTTCAGGCTCGTTTTCCCAGGAGTCCACTCTCACGTTCAACAGGAGCGGCAGGTTCGAGGACCGCTGGGTCCATCTCAAGCCGCAAAAGTCCGTGTGCAAATATTTCGAAGGCGTGCCATTCATCAGCTGCCCTGTGCGCCACGGGGAGGGGCAGTTCGTGCCGCGCGACAAAAAGCTCCTTGATGCGCTTGCCAGGGGGGGAATGGTGCCCATCAAATACTGCAGCGAATTGCTTGACGATTCCGCAGGCTACCCCGCAAACCCAAACGGCTCCGTGGAAAATATCGCAGGCATCTGCGACCCCACCGGCAAAATCCTCGGCCTCATGCCGCATCCCGAGGTCAGCGTGATGCGCACGCAGTTCCCGCGCTTCACCGCAGGGGTTTCATTTGAAAAGAACAGCCTGCGCTTCTTCCAGAACATCGTGAGCGAGGGGAAGAGGCACGTCAAAAATCCTTAAAGAAAAGAATAGCGCTCCCATCGGGCGGTTGCTATAAAACGAGGTTTAGTAACGCCGCACGTCGCTAAACGCCCCGCCGCAACACGCCAAAACCAGACATTTTAAGGGCTGGGCGCATCATTTCTCACAGTGCCGCCAAATATAGTCAAACGGCTTTTTGCATCCTTCCAGCAAGGAAATTCACTTCGTGCTCCTTTATCAGCCCAAGCACGGTGAAATCATGGATGATGCCTGCGAACCTTGAACGCATCTCTCCAATGAGTTTATGTGCTTCAGCATTTCCCGTCACATCAAAGTCCACTTCAATATCCCACGGGCCAACTATCTCCCCGTAAAATGACACGCTTGGATGCATTTCGCAGTATTTCTTGAGCTTTTCAACATCAACAGGCGTTGCCTTTCGCAGCCAGAAAATTGCCTTGATTGTGCTGTAACCGAGCTTTTCCCGGCCTATTTTCACACTGTAGCGGCTTATTACTCCCTCTCGCTCCAGCTTCTTGATATGGTAAAGCACGGCATCCGGCTTCAACTTTGCCTTTTTGGCAATTTCCCGCGCAGACTGGCGGCAGTTTTCAAACAGGTGGTAAAGCACCATCAAGTCCGAGTCAGTAAGCTTTACCGCCCTGCCGGCATACTCTTTTTCAGGAAGCGAGCTGTTCCCCTCATTGCCGGTTATGTGCGTGCAGTTGTGGTATGCATCGTTGATTATTGCCGAAAACACCCTCCTGCCTATGTGCCTGCCAAACTCTGATTGCATTGCCTGCTCGAATTCCCTGAATTCATACAGGTCTTTCACCATGGTGCGCACTATTATGTCATACTCCCCCTGGCAGAACGCAAACCAGCGCACACATCCCTGCTTCTTGAGCCAGGCTGCCACGGTTTCCTCAAAGCCCGCAGGCGCGCCCTCGAATTTCAGGTAAAGCCTGAAGTTGAAAAGCTCAAGCGCACGGAAGCTGACATGGGTGAGGTAGCCGTCAATAATCCCTTCCTTTTCCAGCCTTGCAATCCTTTTTGCCGCGCCTGGCTTGGAAAGCCCTGCTGCGTGTGCAACCTCGCTTAACTGCGCCCTTCCGTTCCTTTCGAGGCAGGCAAGTATCCTTTTGTCCTTCTTGTCAATTATTTGCATTATTTTCGCCTATTTTGCTTATTTTGCAGGTATTTTATAAAATACTTCCTGTTTTTTGCACTTTACAGAAGGAACGTATTATATTCCTCCTTAACCACAAAGAACAACACAGAACAACAGAATGGGAAAATGAAAAACAAAAATTTGGAGGTTGATTGGAATGATGAAACAAACTTTGACGGAAAAGAAAAGTGAAGAACTACAGATGGCAAGGGTCCTGCAGCCAAGCTGCGGGTCTCGCGGCATCAGGTCGTTTTCCCGCATGATGTCTGAACTGATGGATGCCGCCTGGGTTGCCAAGAGCATTGGGAAGAAGAAAACGGCATACGCAATCCGCGAGCTTGCGCTGGAGGGGCAGTACGGGCTTGCCGCACAGCTTGCGTGTGGAAAGCAGGTTCAGATTCCAAAAGGGATGCTCGTTTAGGATGAAGAATATGAAAAAATTTGGAGGTTGATTGATATGATGAAACAGAATAGATGTACACAGCACGCGGTTATCAAGTACGACTGGCCCGGCGTAACATCTCCGGTCGCATCAGTTAAATACGGTCCAACCACGAAAAACCCGATGCTCCGTAGCCGCGATGCACTTATTTTTATGGTATACCACTACCCGGGGGGTATAATCAGCCCACACACGAGCATGAAGACAATTTGCTTGGATGTGCCTCTTGGCGATGTTCTTGTAAAGGATGGCAAGCAGTCGTTTGTGCCAATTTGTGATGGCGGTCTTATAGAATTGATACAGGTTGACAACAGACTGCTCACAATTGAAAACATGATCAAGCCAAGCCAAATCATCAAAGCAGAGTCAAACTGGAGAACCGATGCCCAGGGAGCAAACGAGTTTGTTACCCTCATGCTTGAGGGCAACGATCAAATGTCAACCCGCATACCAAAGAAGATTTATGGCTCGGAGATGTTCTACCTTAAGGACATATCGAACCTCCTCTTCAACGAGAAGGAGCTGAAGGAAGGCACACTTGTAAAGGAGTGGCTGAATGAATTTGGCTCTTCTAAGATTACGTTGTGGTACCCTCCCTGCAATGACGTTGCAGGCAACCTGATGGAGGTTGGCCGAGACTGGCTCGGCAACGGGTACTTCAGCGTGCCTGAAAAAATATCCTGGTCTTCGGAGGTGTTGACTTACAAAGCCACCAGAGGCGACGCAAAAGTGGACGCGCCAGCGCCAGTGGAAAAGACTGAAAAAATGAAAAGCGAAGAAAAGCCAAGCATATTGGTTGGAACCGCCGATGAAATGAAGAAGCAGGAATCAATCGTCTCTTCTGCGAAAGAAATAAAAGGTAGGCTAAAAATCCTGAGTCCCGAGGATCTTAAAAAAATGCAAATCTCCGTTTTGGTCGAGGCAACAGGTAGGAACTACTGGCCTGGCGGCAGCTGCGGGGTCGGCTATTACAACAGGCTCAAAGTCATTATTTCCCGCCCAGGCTACATGGAAGCGTCTGCGTTCGGGGAGGAATACAAGTACCGCGACCCTTACGATGCTGGGGCAGATGACTGGAGGCGCTGCATTCGTCACACAAGAGTACTTGGCCTAGAGCTTACTGACCAATGGGCGGAAGCCATCATCCAAGCAACTGGTGAAAAGGATTATAACTGGATAGAGCGTGTGCGGGTGCCCATCAAGCCAGATTCAGAGCGCGTTGACAAGAAAAATACAGAGGATGCTGCAAAACGCGAAGCAGAAAAGATGCTTGCACAGATAAAGGAAAGGCAGAAGGGCGCCACCTATCCGATATACAACACTTCTCCGTCATCGCTAAATGTGCCCTATGATGAGCCCCATCTTTCTGAATTGGCAGTATCGACTGATGGCAAATATGCAGTTTTCATAATCGAGGAAATGATCGACTTCTGCATTGCACGAGGGAAGCAGAAGCGCTGGACTGCATACAAGATAGGATCCAAAGGCAAGGCGGTGGAAGTCGCAGAGGGACACTCCTATGAAAAAGAGGAGAGGTTGTCGAAAATCGCCATTGGTGGCATTTCGGACAATGGAATAGAAATAGTCACAGAGAAAGGCGCAAGGATAGTTTGAATTGCTGGGAAAGCACGACCGTCTCGGTGTGCTTGTGGAGATGCCCAATAATTTGTGAAAACAAAGTGGTGTTGATGGAAAACAAAAATGGAGGTTGATTGGAATGGACTCAAGTGCAAAAATGCCAAAACCATGAAATCGGGGCGTTTAACGTCGGTAAGGTGTCTAAACATCAATTCTATTTCCAGTTCTCCGACGTAAAAAAGAAAATTCGCTCCCATCGGGATTTTCACCAGGTTCACCTATTGGGGGTGAACCATCAGGGGGATCTTAGCTACGACTTATTCCCCCTAGGGTTTGAACCCGAGTTAGAGCCTTTCTGCAACCCTTTTTCCATTTTCCGTGAACGCTTCCCGCTTTTTGCCCGAAGGCAAAAAGGGGCGCCTTTTCGCCGAAGCGAAAAGCGCCGTTTCCGCCGAGCGTCTGCCCGGGAGGCGAAAAAAGGGTTTTGAGAGGGCTCCGTCCTTGACCGGGTTGTCCGGCTCGCGCCGGTGCACAATTGCACCGAAGTCAGCCACTAGACTATGGGAGCGCTGAGAGGATAAGCAGCGAAACGTATAAAAAGCAGGTCAATGCTGGGGAAAAAGAAGTGGGCCCGCGCGGAATCGAACCGCGAGTCTTCGCTGTGTGAGAGCGACGTCTTAACCATTGTCGGCTTGCCGGCAATTTCTTGCCGAAGGCAAGAGCATTCGACTACGGGCCCTTGGCGAACCTCTTTCTGCAAATATAGGAATATAAAGCTTCTTCGTCAGAGGTGAATCATGGACAAGGCGTCTCTGCGCATGGAATTCGCGCGCGAGTGGGAAAAGCACTACAAAGTGGCAGCGCTTGTGGAGCGCGGCTATTCCCGCCAGCAATGCGCGAAATGCCGGAGGCACTTCTGGTCGGTGGAAGCGCGCGAAATCTGCTCCGACGCGTCCTGCATGGGATACCGCTTCATTGGCAAGAAGATGGCAAAAAAGCCCCTGGGCTACGTGGAAACGTGGAAGAAAATCGAGGAATATTTCACAAAGCACGGGCACGCTTCAATCGAGTCATTCCCCACAGTGGCGCGCTGGCGCGACGACCTGTACTTCTCCATCGCATCCATCAACGACTTTCAGCCCTATGTGGTGTCAGGTGAGCTTCCTCCGCCTGCCAACCCGCTCGTCATTCCGCAGCAGTGCATCCGCTTCCCTGACATCTCAAACGTGGGCGTGACAGGCAGGCACTACACCAACTTCGTAATGGTGGGCCAGCATGCGTTCAACAGCAGGAAGACGGGAACATTCTACTGGAAGGACGAGGCGATAAGCCACGACATCGGCTACCTATCTCACATTGGCATTGACGAGAAAAATATCGTTTTCCTGGAAGACGTCTGGATGGGCGGAGGCAACTTCGGGCCCTGCATCGAGTATTTCGCCGACGGGCTCGAGCTTGGCAACTGCGTGTTCATGCAGTACGAGGTGCTGCCCGATGGGGGCAGCCGCGAGCTTTCCACCAAAGTGATTGACATGGGCGCGGGCCTGGAGCGGCTTGCCTGGATAACGCACGCCTCCCCTGTCAGCTATGACGTCGTGTTTGGCGACGCAGTTTCCATGATACAAAAGAAAGCAGGCATAAAGGTCGACCAGAAGCTATTCTTGGAATACTCGAAGCTTTCAGGCTCGCTGGACATTGACGACGTTGCAGACATCTGCGCGGAAAAGGCCGCGGTTGCGAAAAAGCTTGGCATGTCTTCCGAGGAGATGCAATCCACCTTTGCGCCGCTCCATGCGACCTATGCCTGCGCAGACCACCTCAAGACCATCCTCTTCACATCAACTGACGGCATGCTGCCATCGAACTCCGGCGGTGGCTACAACCTCCGCATGATACTGCGCAGGGTGTTCGGCTTTGACGGCGAGTTTTCGCTCGGACTTGATTATGCGGGCGTGCTTGAGGCCCATGCGCGCCACCTCCGCGATTTCGCGCCAAAACTCCAGCAGGGCGTTGCCACCGCGGTTGCGGTCATCGAGGAGGAGCAGAAGAAATACGCAGCTGGCAAGGAAAAGGGCAGGGGCAAGGTGGCGACGCTTTTGGCGCGCGGAAAGCCGATAGGTGTTGAGGAGCTGAAGAAGCTTTACGAGTCTGACGGCATCCCGCCTGAGCTTGTTTCCGAGATTGGCAGGGAAAAGGGAGTGAAAGTAGCAGTGCCTGAGAACTTCTACAAGCTCATAGAGAAGGGCGATGAAACCGGCGAGCCGATAGAGAAAAAAATCGATGTGGAAGGGACAGAGAAAACAAAGGCGCTTTTCTATGATGGCACGGAAGAGTTTGATGCCACCGTGCTGTCAATCCATGGCAAGTATGTGATACTGGACGCCACCGCATTCTACCCTGAGGGCGGCGGGCAGATTTACGACACTGGCACTTTGAACGGAATCAAGGTAACGAACGTGCAGAAAGAAAAGGGCGTGGTGCTGCATGAGGTGGAAAAGCCGTCAGCCTTTTCCGCAGGCATGAAAGCGCATGGCAGGGTGGACGGCGAGCGGAGGAAGCAGATAACAAGGCACCATACTGCAATCCACCTGCTAAACGCCTGCGCGCGCGCTGTGCTTGGCTCCCACATCTGGCAGGCAGGCTCCTACAAGGACGAGCACAAGGCGCACATTGATTTGACGCACTATAGGAAGATAACCTGGGAAGAGCTTGAGAAAATCGAGCAGATTGCCAACAGATACGTCCTTGAAAACCTGCCTGTGCAGACCGAGGTGCTGGGCAGGACCGAGGCTGAGCAGAAGTATGGCTTCAGGCTTTACCAAGGAGGGGCGGTGCCTGGCAAGGAATTGCGCGTGGTTTCGATTGGCGATATCGACCATCAGGCGTGCGGCGGGACGCACGGCTACATAAAAAGCACAAGCGAGCTTGAGCTGGTGAAGATTGTCAAGCGCGAAGGTGTGCAGGACGGGGTGGAACGAGTGGTGATAAAATGCGGCCCTGAGGCCGTCAAGCACATGCAGGAGCGCGAAAGGCTGCTGCGCGAGGCAGCAGAGGCATTGGCTGTCCCGGAGGACCAGCTCAAGCCGGCAATCATGCGCTTCTTCAACGAATGGAAAGAGCGCGGCAAGGAGATAGAGAAGCTGCAGGCGCTTCTTGCGCAGCAAATAAGCGATGCAGAAGCGGAAAAGGCAAGGGCGTCCGGCAAGAATGTGGTCGAGCTGCAAGGCGTTCCCTACACGCAAAAGCTCGCAGAGGAAGTTTGCGCGAAATTAAGCGCGCAAGGCTTTGCGGCGGTAATCTCGATAACTGACGGCTTCATTGTGGCGGTAGCGCCCAAGGGAAGCGGCATGAGCGCGCTTGAGCTCCTCAAAAAGCACGGAGGCAAAGGAGGGGGGAGCGAGACGTTTGCGCGCGGGAAAGTTGTATAAGCGGCAGCTCCTGACTCCAGCCCAATCTTATTTATCCCTGCTTGCCGGCAACGAAACCCACTATTACCACGAGCACGAGTAGCGCGGGGCATATGGGGCGTGTCGGGGTTTCTCCATTCGATGCGCTGATTGGCGTTATTTTGCCGGTCTGCACATCCAACTGGTATTCGTAATAGCGATAGTAGTGCTTGGTTGCGTTGAAATTTTCGCTTGACTTTTCCTGGCCATGATAGCTATACGAGAAATAGCCTGTTGGGAAATACGTGCACGAAGAAGCCAAATACTTGGGTTCGTTTGTGCATGTGCCTGCCAGGCAATTCAGGGAAATGTTTTTTCCTTCCGTCATATCAACCGTGTTTGGCGGGCAATGGTAGACTATCTGCCCAATGCCGGTTTCATTGATTCCATTGCTCACAAGATGCACTGCCACCTGCGACGGCGGCGGGGCTGCAGAGTCTGCAAAAGAAAGGGCACTCATGAGCGCCAATGCCAGCAGGAAAACCGCAACTGAGCCGCGCGGGCCATGGGCTGCAAACTTCATCAGGACCACCGTCTGTAGTTGGAAGCCAAGTTATATATATGAGGGTGAAGCGAGGCGCTTGCAAGAGGGAAAGTGGAAAAGAAGCAGCTAGTAAAACATCTCGGGCTTCTTCAAAAACTCGATGTCCTCCGGCTTTTTCACGGCGGCAAGCAGCCCCTTCCTGAATGGCGCGTAGGTGCCGAAGGCGGACGAGAACTCGCTCGCGCTTAGCTTCCGGAGCTCAAAGTCCTCCCCGTAGTTCCTGTTCCTCACGAGCTTGCCGTCATGCATTTCGTAATAGCATCCGCCGCGCATGCGCAGGAACTGCGAGTAGTCTGCGTCAAAGTCCGAGGAGACCAGGTTTCCCAGCACCAGCTCGCGCTTGCCTGCGTTTATGGTGACGTGCCCGTATCCCGGGGGAATGAGCAGGCACTCGCCCTTTTTCGCTGAAAGCAGCACAGCGTCCTGCACGCCAAGCTGGGTCACTTTTTGCAGCAGGAAATGCGCTTCGCCTGAGAGCACCTCGTACACTTCAGGCCAGGCCGCGCCCTTCGCGGAGCGAGGGTGCACATGCCCCAATGTCTTGTTCCTCTCCCCCGCGAGGTCAAGCGAAAGTATCCTCGTGACATCGTAGCGGATTTTCCCGAAGTGCGCCACATCGCGGTACATGTAATATGTGGGCGAATCAGGAGCAAGGCCGCTGTCCTTTTTCGGTGTTGCAAGCACAGGCGCCATTTCCAGAAGCCTGCGCACGGACGGCTTTATCTTCCTTCCGGAAAACTCAAGCGCCTCATCGTCGAATTTCCATTCCATGAAAATTACCTTTGCAGATGGACTATTTTTTCTTCCCGGCTGCGCTGCCCTGCGGCAATTGCCGCTTCATCGGCCTTAAGCGCGCGAAATCCTCCTTCATCGGCGCCATCTTGCTGATGCCTGTGCCTTCATGCCGTGTCATCTTCTCTTTTTTCAGTTTTTCAGACACCAGGTAAAGATAGGTGGAAAACTCCTTCAGGTCGATGTCGTGCTCCTCCATCGCCTCCTCGCAGCGCTGCAGGAGCCTGACAACGTCCACCAAAAGCTTCGGGTCAATCCTCCCCTCGCGCGTGCCCCTGGCGACCCTTTCCATAAGTATGAGGCGGGACATCTGGAGCTCCTTGATGATTTTCCGCACCTTTGTCCTCTTCTCGGCGCTGCGCACCTGGAAGTCGGTGGAAAGCTGCACCACCGATTCCCAGGAAACATCCCCGAGGTTATCGCTCACCTGCGCAGGAAGGGAGTAGCGCGCGGAAAACGGGAGCTCGTTTGCCTGATGCATGCACCTGATTTCCCAGGTTCGATTTAAAAGCTATGGGGAGGAAAAAATGGCATGGCAGAAGACGAAGTGGGAACAGTGGTCTCCACCCTTGAAGGGCCCACGACAATCGCATTCTCATTCGTAATATTGTCTCCCAAAGTGCGCAAGGGGCAGTTTGTCAAGGTGCAGTCCCCCAGCGGCTTTGTGCTTGCGTCAGTGACGGAAATCACGCGCGCCAACCGCTATTTCGAGCGCGCGGAATCGGTTGCGGAGTACGAGCGCAACATGCCCCTATCCCAGTCATTCCCTACCGGCGAGTGGGAATACGCTGTGGCAAACGCGCGCGTGCACGGGGTTTTCGAGGCGGAAAACATTGCACGCTCCACCTTCCCTGTTGCGCCCGGGAGCAAGGTGGTGCTGGCAGAGGACGCCCTATTGAAAAAATTCCTGCTTCTCGACGACAACGGGCTGCTGCTTGGGAATCTCCAGCATCATTCCCTTCCTGCAAAAATATCCATGGGCAGGCTGCTCCAGAAGCACCTGGCGATACTGGCGATGTCCGGGAGCGGAAAATCATATTTCACATCCGTGCTTATCGAGGAGCTGCTTGACAGGAAGCCCTCTGACGGCAGGATGGCGGTGGTGGTGCTTGACAGCCACGGGGAGTACGTGGGCTTCCGCCAGACGCAGTATTCCAAGAGCACCAATGTGGTGAGCACGAAGAAGTTTCGTATAGCGTTCAGGAAAATCACCCCGCAAATGCTTGCCGAGTGGGCGCCCGAGATGTCCTCCACGCAGATGCGCGAGCTTGCCCCCATAATGGAGGCATTGAGGAAGGAGGGCAAGGAAAAACACGAGGCATACACGCTGGAGGACCTGATAGCGCGCGTGGAGTTGGAGATGGCTGACAAGAAAAAGGACAATGTGAAGCGCCCGCTTCTCGCATGGCTTTCCGAGCTCCGCTCTCTCCGCCTGTTCGGCGCAACGGACTGCCCCAAGCTTGAGGAGGTTGTATCGCCTGGCGTGCTCACGGTGTTTGACCTGTCCGAAATCGACCATGCGAAGAAAAAGCAGATCATTGTTTCATATTTGTGCAGGCGGCTCTTCAAGCTTAGGAAAAAGGAGAAAATCCCGCCTTTTGTACTCGTGGTGGAAGAGGCTCATAACTACGCGCCAGAGAAGGCGGAAAAGCGCCACGCGCTTGCCAAATCGCCCATAATCCAAATCGCGCGGGAAGGGAGGAAATTCGGCGCCTGCCTCTGCCTCATCTCCCAGCGGCCTGTGCAGCTTGCCACCACCGCGCTTGCGCAATGCAATACAAATATTATACTCAGAATCACCAACCCGTTCGACATCGAGCACGTGGGCGAGTCGTGCGAGGGCATTGACAAGGCGATGCTGGATTCCATCACCACGCTGCGCGTGGGCGAGGCGCTTTTCGTGGGCGAAGCCGTCGGCTCGCCGGTGTTTGTCAAGATACGCAAGCGCAAGACCACTTTCTCGGCAAAAGGGAAAGACCTCGAGCTCATTGCGCGCAAGTTCGAGGAGGACAACGCGAAGAAAAAAGAGGACGTGGAAGCGTTCTTGTAGGCAGGCGGCGGGTGAGGAAAAGAAGGGTGCAAAAGCTCCTCCGAGCTTCTGGTTGTTCACTTTTACTCTTTTTACCACAATCTTTATAAACCCTTTGCCACAGCTCCTCCTTAAGAGGTGTATTCATGGCAACCGTAACCAGCTCGCACAGTCTGGCGATAGCAAGGGACTGACGCAGAAGGAGAACATTTTGCTCTCAAATGGCGTCTCCCTAAACAAAGTATTCACAGATGAGCGGCGCCTTGGCAAATTTCTGTCTTATCTGAATGAACAGCTCACTTTGGCAGGAATCAAGCCAATTGACGAGAACGGTTCGATAAAAGGGTGCATCCTTTCCAACAAGGAATTTGATGGAAGGCTCGTGCTTTCAGACACCTGGAAATCAGAAAGGGAAGTCTATCCTGCATGGACTGGCACGCTTGTCGCTTTCAAGGGAAAGGACGCAGAGCTTGGCGACGTGGTAAAATACATCGATTCAAGCGCAGGCATAACCTACATTTTCGAGGTTCCAAAGGAATACCGCTACGAAAAGAACGCAATCCTTGTAGTGAACCACGACTTTCTTGCGGACGGGAATGCACTCATTCTTCCAAACGAAAAGGGGAGCACAATCACATACGATATCACAGACAAGAGCCAGATCAGCCTACTCTTGAGCTTCCCCTCAAGCGATGGATGGTACAATACGGACAACAAGTTTGGCATTCCATTTGGGAAGGGAATTTCCTCAGACAGCCCAGATGCACGCTATCTCTACAAGGCTCAGAACTATGTCGGCCTGCTGGCCCGCGGCGACGGCAGCTTCGTCAACTACGACCGCGGGTACGTCGGCGCCGGCAGCCAGCCGTCCAGCCGTTTTGGGGTGTTGATTAGCACGGAAGCCACAAAAGTGGACGCGGCAACGCCGAAGCTGGAAACGGCAAAAGGCGAGATAACAATTGTGGCAAATAGCGACTTTAGGGTTGCGCTTGCAGAGGCGAAGCAGGACGTTGAGAATGCCGCAAACCAGCTGATGGGCGGGCAGCTTGCCAGGGCGCAGGCGTTCTTGGCAGGTTTGAGCTTTTCAGGGCAAAATATGCGGCAGGTGAAATGGAAAAAAGCAGGATAATGTTATCAAACTCAGGCTGGCAGGGCTATGTGATGATGGGCGACACCTACGGGCTGCGGCAGCAGGTGCGCAGGGAGGTTGAGGAAATTCTCGCGCAGCCAAAATCCGGAAAAGTGGAGCAGCCATTATAAATCTCCTGAGCGATACGCTTTCACAACGTGGCAGCAGGGCTAGGATTGCTGGACTTGGTCAAAAGCGAGTAGGGGTGTCTTGATGGCAAAATCGGTGAACGAGGTCCGCAAGGACGCCATAGGCAGGAAAGTGGTAATCACCGCAGTGCGGGGGGCGAGGCCGCATGACTCTCCCGACGCAGTGCGCGCGCAAAAGGCGACGCCTCCGGAGAAATGCTTTTTCTGCCCTGGGAACGAGCGCCTCACACCCCCTGAAATCGACAGGATAGAGCGCGGCGGCAAGTGGGAGGTGCGCTGCTTCCCGAACAAGTTCCCGGCATTTTCCGCGGAAAGCAAAAAGGCGTACGGCAGGCACGAGGTCATCGTGGAGTCGCCTGATCACCAAAAAGCCCTTTCAGAGCTGGGCGAGGAAAACCTGTTCGATTACCTTTCCATGGTGAAGCGCAGGATGCAATCTGCCGCGCAAGACCCAAAGCTCGCATATACTGCGGTTTTCAAGAACGAAGGCAAGGCAGGCGGGGCTTCGCTTGAGCACTCGCACACCCAGCTGGTGGGCATGCCATTCGTTCCCGACTATATCAAGAAGCTTGCCAGGAAGGCGGGAAAAATAGCGAAGATGAAGCAAAAGCCCGTCAGGAACCTGTTTGCGCAAAACGGGCATTTTTTCGCAGTCTGCCCCAAGGCGCCGCGCTATCATTTCGAGACCTGGATCGTGCCATTTGCGGATGCCAATTCCCTGATTGCGCTCTCCGATGAGCAGATGCGCTCGCTTGCCTCCATCCTCAAGTCAGTGCTCACTGCATTCGATGCCGCGACTGGCTTTGGCCCTTACAACATAATCTTCCATTCCGCGCCGCACGCAGGCGGGGCGTTCCCGTTCCACCTCGAGGTCGTCTCGCGCCTTTCAATCTGGGCGGGGTTTGAGCTTGGCACCGAAGTGGTGATGGTTTCCGAGCTGCCTGAGGTTTCTGCAAAGGCCTTGGGGGCAAAGCTTGCTGAAATAAAGGACAAAAACGCAATTTCCTGACTAAATTAGTTGCCTAGGCGCGGGAAACCCAATGCCTTCAGGCGTTGGATGAAAGCGCCTCCTTCTCTCTTATTTTGTGCTTGAAAAATAGTTGCCAGTAGCGGCGCGGCCGCCTTCGGCGGCCCATCAGTCTATCACCGCTACTG
>JAPLWX010000046.1 GCA_026396415.1 Microcaldota archaeon | reverse complement strand
ACACGCAAACAAACTGCTGCGGCAGTTTGAGTGGGAATACAACAGGCTGCCGCACAGCAGCCTTAAATACAAAACTCCCCTAGAAGTGTTCAAGGCCAAGCAAGCTGCTGGCTCTATATGTGGTGTCGCTTAACACCTAGGGATTCCCCCTTCTCGTCCCTGAAAGATTCGGCCCGCGCGGCAATCATTTTTCCCGGCATGAAACTGGAGGGCAGGGACGCGGAGCCTTTCATCAAGGTTCTTGCAATGGAGTTTGCAGGCGCCTCCAGGAAAAATTCGCTCCCTGCCAGCGTAACAGGCATCCAGTTCAAGAACGATTCGGGCGAGCCCATGAATGCCCAGGGGTTTTTCCAGTTCCTTGTCAACTCGCACAGGCTGACGCACGGGGACACTATCCCCTCTCTGCCGATAGGGTGGCATTCCTAAAGACCCAGTTCATTTTTGACGGGAATACGCTCTATCTTAAGGGCGAGCTTGCCGAGAAAACGGATGCTATCTTGCAGGGGCACGCCCTTACCAGGGCGGCCATGCGGGGATTCGGCTGCAAAGATCTTCAGGAGTCCGCACTGTTCTGATTTTTCCGCCTTGAAAAGCGCACGCGGCTGCTTGGGCGCGCAGGCCGCGCAACTCCCCAAAAGTGCCTGAACTTTTTTGCTTCCAGCGCGTGCATAAAATCGAAACCGTTATATATCTTAACGCCGTATTTTGCCTGTAATTTGAAAAATTTTCTCGCGCTGTTCCTTTTTTTGGTGCGGTTTTAACGGGGTGGATGGCATGGCAGGGTATATCCGCAGTTTCATGAAGAAGCACTACAAGCATTTCAATGCAGCCGTCGTGGTGGACGCCTCGCAGGCGTACTGCGACCTTCTGTCATCGGGGGGGAAGATGATGGTCACGCTCGCGGGCGCCATGAGCACCGCGGAGCTCGGCAAGTCGCTTGCCGAGATGATAAGAAAGGACAAAGTGCACGCAATCACCTGCACTGGCGCCAACCTCGAGGAGGACGTTTTCAACCTGGTGGCAAACAAGCTCTACAAGCGAGTGCCGCACTACAGGCAGCTCTCCCCCGAGGATGAAAAAAAGCTATTGGAAGACGGCTACAACCGCGTTACCGATACCTGCATACCCGAGGAGCAGGCCATGATGAAAATCGACCGCCCGCTTGTGCAGGCGTGGCATGATGCCGAGGCAAAAGGGGAGCGCAAGTTCCCCCACGAATTCTTCTACGATCTCCTGCTTTCAGGGAAGCTGAAAGACCAATATCAAATCCCCGCCGAAGATTCCTGGCTCCTTGCGGCTGCGGAAAAAAAGCTCCCTATTTTCGTGCCAGGCTGGGAGGACTCCACCATGGGCAACTCGTTTGCCGCAGAGGTCACGATGAAAAAGAACGTGTCAGACCCGCACGTGGTGAAAGGCGGCATAGAATACATGATGGATCTCCTGAAATGGTACAAGCAGGAAAGCAAAAAGCACCAAATTGGCTTTTTCCAGATAGGCGGCGGCATTGCAGGCGATTTCCCCATCTGCGTGGTGCCTTGCCTGCATGAGGACCTCAAGGAGGAGGTCTCCTGCTGGGCTTACTTCTGCCAGATATCGGACAGCACCACGAGCTATGGCAGCTACTCCGGTGCGGTTCCCAACGAGAAAATCACGTGGGGCAAGCTCGAGACAACCACGCCGCGCTTCGTGATAGAATCCGATGCGACCATAGTGGCTCCGCTCATGTTCGGGTATGTGCTGGACTGGTAAGGCGACACGAAAGAAGTCAAACCGGTTTTCCTTGAGGGCGCCAAGAATCAGGCCATCTTCGCAGGCTGCTTCCCCCTGTTCGCTCCAATTATGTCTGGGCCATACAGTTCGATTTCCTTTGGCGAGTAAACCCTTCCCATGATTTCCTCCCATTTCCTGTACGGGACCCCGAAATTTACATTCTTGAACAGTGCAGAATATCTCCCGTTAAGCTGCTTAAGCTCCGCCTCCATGTTTTCTTTCAACTTCCACATCACGCCAACATCCGCATTCCTTGGCGGGCGATTCCTGGCGTATATGCCGTTCCTTTCAGTGATATACCGCTTGGCACCTGCAGTGGAAGCAAACTGCATGCCCCTGCAAGAGTATGTCGATCCATTAAGGTTTCCAATCGAAGCCACTACAAAACAACCAGACGGCTTCTCGGCACGCTCTTCGAATTGGTAAAGGAACATCAAATCACAAACCCGATCAGCCAAGCTTCGCAATCTTCTGCATCGCCTCGGCAAAGATGCGCACTTCCTCTTCGGTATTGTAAAGGTAGAGCGACGCGCGCACCGCGCCCTCTTTCGGCGCGCCAAGCGCGCCCATGCCTATCTGCGCGCAGAAAACCCCTGAGCGAAGCGCGATTTTCGACAGCGAGTCAGCCATGAGCGCCACCTGGTGGGGCGCGACTCCTTTCAAATTGAAGGAAACAAGCGCAGAGCGCTGGGCGGTTGCGCTTCCGTAGATTGTGGAATTGGGAATGGAATTTATTGCCTCGAGAAGCGCGCGCGCCATCTTTTTCTCATGCTCTTCAATATTCTGCATCCCGACTTTCGAAAGATAATCGCACGCAGCCGCCAAGCCAATCGCGCCGGCATAATTCTGTATGCCTGCCTCGAAGCGCTTGGGCGCGCTCTTCCATTTCACGCCCTGCAGGCTCACTGTTTCCACAGTCTCCCCGCCCACGATGAAAGTGTCAAGCTTCTCGAATGCCTCGCGCTTGCCCACAAGGCACCCGATGCCTGTGGGCCCGCACATCTTGTGCCCTGAAAATGCCAGGAAATCCGCGCCAAGCTTATGGAAATCCACGCGTGAGTGCGGCACTCCCTGTGCGCCGTCTATCAGCACCATCGCGCCAGCATCATGCGCGGCCTTCACGATTTTCTCCAAAGGAGCTCGAATGCCAGTGGTATTCGTAGTGTGGTGAATGGCAACAAGCGCAGTGGAGGAGTCGATAGTGGAGAGCGACGTGTCATCAATGGTGCCGTCCTGCTGTACCTTGAGCATCTCCATTTTCACAATGCCTCGCCTCTGCTGTTCCATTATGGGAAGGAGAAGCGAGTGGTGCTCAAGGGGCGTGGTGATGACTTTCTTGCGTGAAGAGTAGTTTAGGGAACGGACAACAAGGTTAAGCCCTTCGCTCGTGTTCTTGGTGAAAACAAGCTCCTCTGGCTTTGCGCCCACGAACTTCGCTATCCTTTCCCGCGAAGCCGCGAATTTCTCCTCGGTCTTTTTTGCAAGTGTGTGGTGAGACCTGCCTGCACAGGCTGAAAGCGAAGTGTAATAATCCATCTCGGCGTCAATGACCGCGCGCGGCTTGAGCGAGGTGCAGGCAGAGTCAAAATAAATTGCCTTGGAGGATTGGAGAACAGGGAAATCCGCGCGAAGCTTGTCAATATCCATCCGCAATCACAGCCATTACTCGCCAAGCAGTCTCTTGACTTCTTTCTGCACGTCAAATATCGCAGTCTGCCCTACATAAGGCTTTCCGTTCACGAAGAAGGTGGGCGTGCCGTATATTCCTGCGGATGTGCACTCGTCCGTGCTGTTCTTGAGCTGCACGTCGTGCCTGCCGCTTGACATGCACGAGTCGAACTGCGTGAGGTTGAGGTCTTTTGCAATGCCGTAAAGCACCGCGGTGCCGTTCGCATTCAGGTCAGCCTGCCTTTCAAATACCGAGGCGCGGTACTCCCAGTATTTGCCCTCGTCGTTTGCGCACAGGCCTGCAAGCGCAGCCTCGCGCGAATACGGGTGCGTCTGTATGGGGAATGCCTCATAAACATAGCTCAGCCTGTTTCCGTACTGGCTTATCATGTCCCGCACCCCTGCCTCTGCCGTCTTTGTATAAGGGCAGGTGTAGCACCCGAACTCAATCACCGTGACATTGGCCGACTGGTTGCCCGCCATTATCCCGCTCACCGAGCTTGGCACCTTAAGCGCGGCATTCTGGATGTCCGAAATCGGGCAGAATCCGCCCTGCTGCCCGTTGCAGTTGCCATATGCCCAATAATTGTAGAGCCCCTCTGCCGTGAACACGATGGAGAGCACCATGAGAAGCATGAAAACAAGCGACAGCGCCTCCATATGTCTGTTCACGAATGAGGCGGCAGCCGGCGATACCTTCATTATGCCCGCGATGCTCGCCGCCTTTATCTCCTCGTCAAGCCCGGTGTCGCACGGGCGCAATGTGGCAGTTTTCAGCACGCAATCCATGGCGCGCCTGGCAAGCGCGCGGTACTTTGCCGAGAATATGGAAAGCACCAGGAAAACCGGGAGCGCTATGAAGCAAAGCACCATTCGAAATCTCTCCTTACTTTTTCTTATGCATCCGAGAGGAAGCTTCGCTTCCTCTTCTGGCAAAACACTACTTCTGTTTTGCCATCGCGGCAAGGACACGTTCCTTTGCAATCTCAAGCGCGGCAGCGCGGAGATCCCCGCCCTTTGCGCGCGCAAAGACCAGCTTGGTGTTCGAAGTTATCTTTTCCTTCACCATGGCGAACATCTGCTGCTCAGTTCCCCCGATGAACTCCACATAGGATGAAATCACGCCGCCTGCGTTTGCCACGAAATCAGGCACCACGATGATTCCCCTCTTCACAAGCGCAAGCTCGATGTCAGGCGTCATCGGGATGTTTGCAGCCTCCACAATCACGCGCGCCTTTATTGTGTTCATATTGTCATCACGTATTACATTTGGGCGCGCGCCGGGTATAAGAACATCGCACTTGATGCCGAACAAATCGGCTGCTGGCAGCACTTTTGCGCCAGGGTAGGCAGTCACAGTCCCCTTGTCCTTCTTGGTCTGCATGAGCGTGTTGTAATCCAGCCCGCTCTGGAGGTAAACCGTGCCCTTCGAGTCGGACACTGCAATCACCTTTGCGCCTTTTTCAGTGAGGAACTTTGCAGTGAACGTGCCCACGTTGCCAAATCCTTCAATGGCAACCGTAGCGCCTGCAAGCGGTATCTTTGCATGTTCCAGTGCCACCTCGGTGGCAAGGAAAACCCCGTAGCCTGTGGAGCCAAGCTCGTGGGGCAATCCGCCCATGCTCGCAGGCTTTCCAGTGGATGCTTTTGGCGTACCGATTGTCTTTGAAATGATTGCCATCTCGTTCTCGCCGATATTCATGTCAGGGCCGGGCACATATTTCGAAGGCACAAGCAAGGCGATCTTCTCCGAAAACGCAGCCACAAGCTCTGCCTTGTTTGGCGCATTGCCAGGCGCCTTGATGCCAGACTTCGCCCCGCCGAACGGGATTCCCGCAAGGGCGTTTTTCCAAGTCATTGCGCGCGCAAGCCCGTACACTTCCTCAACAGTGATGTCCGGCACCAGCCTCACTCCTCCCTTGGCAGGGCCTATTGCGGTATTGTCGATTACCACTATGCCTTCCATCTTCGTCTTGGGGTCATAGACGTGAACTATCATTTCCGGTCCGAATTCATCGTTTTTTATCAGCGTTGACCTCGCATTCGCTTGTTCAACGTCTGAAAAATTTTCATTTTTCATTGCCATTTAGCTCATCTCCTAGTGATTATTGCAGCTATAGCAGAGCCGAAAAGTAATTTGGCTCTACTACATACCAAACCACGTCTGTAATCCGAAGCAGGATTGTCGAAGAACTTTCGTGGTTTGCTATAACAAACTGCTCAAGAGTAAAATAATAATGGTTGCTGTGCCGCGCCATTTCACTGCCCGCTCTTGCACTGGTGGTCCGCCAGGTCGCAGAAGCCCCCCGGGCAGTCGTTGGCAGTGCCGCACACCGCCTTCACGCAGCGGTATGCGCTGGTGGATAGCGGGTCAAGCTCGCAGCGCTCGTCGTACTTGCACTCCGACGACTTGGTGCAATAGCCTGCCATCACCAGGCACTTGTGCGTTGGCAAGTCGCACTGCTGGAATGCAGTGTTGCACTCCCCATTGGTGGTGCAGTAGCCGGGCCGGCTCACGCAGCGCCTGTTGGTCGCGTCGCAAATCTGCCATGACTGGCAGTCCGACAGCGATGCGCAAAGCCCGCGCTGCGCCTCGCATTTGTTCGTTTTTGAGTTGCAAAGCTGCCACTCCCTGCAGTCCTTGTCGGTGAGGCAGGAATCCGACGATACCACGCAGCGCTTGAGCGCCCTGTCGCAAAGCGTCCAATTGGAGCAGTCCAAGTCGTTGTTGCAAAAGCCGGGCTTTACCGCGCATATCTTGCCCGTGGCGTTGCATACCTGCCACAACTCGCAGTCCACGTCGGACGCGCACCTTCCGGCAAGCGGCACGCACCTCTTGGACGACATGTTGCACATCTGCCACGCATCGCAGTCAAACTGGTTCAGGCAGCCGCCCGGCTTGGGCACGCAGACGTGCCTGCTCTGGCTGCAAACCTCGCTAGCTGGGTCGCAGATCGAATCGCTGTCGCAATAGCCGATGCGCGGCCTGCAGGTGTTGTTGCCTGCGGCATCGCATGCCTGCCAGCTTCCGCAGTCCCCGTCGTTCCTGCACCTGTTCTCAAGGTATGTGCACTGGTGGGTGGCTGCCGGGCAGGCCCTCAGCGTGTCGTTGCATTCACTGTCGGCATTGCAGTACCCGTCGCGCAGGGCGCATGCCTTTTTTGCAGTGTCGCAGAATTGCCACGCCTTGCAGTTCTTGTCTGTTGTGCAGCCTGATGACAGGCAGCCTGGCAGCAAAACGAGCGCAAAAATGCCAATAGCCGCCAAAAGAGGAATTGCAAACGGTTTGCCTGACAAATAACCACCCTTGTCTTCTTGCTCCTTTCAGGCAATAAAATATTAAAAAGGGGCACCCCTTGGCGGCGAGGGCGCTTCCCAGGGCAAATGCGGCGCTTTTCGGCTAGCCTCCTATCATCGGGACACCCGCCATCGGGTAGGCATAGCCCCCATTTGTGCTGTTGCCTATCTGCAGCGAGGAGATGGCCCCCAGCGTGGAAAGGTTGTTTGCCTTGACATACGTGTCAGACACGGTGTAAAGCGTGCCGTCCATGTAAAGCGCGCGCTTCACGCTTGTGCCGCTGCCCCAGTAGTACTCGCCGCTCTTCGCAAACCCTTCCGGGTCTGCGTGCGACACCGTGCCCCGAAGCACGAATCCCTTTTCCAGGGAGACATTGAACACGTATTCCCCCTGGAACACATAGTCCCCGTAAGTGCTCGGCTCCACGCCATTGGGGTATTTCAGCGGGTCTATCCTTGCCAGGAGCACTGGTATCGCAAGCAGGTTCTTCTCCTTTGAGAACAGGAACGCCTTGTGGTCTGAAAGCGCGTACGAATCCGTTCCCCTGTCCCCGATTTCGTAACTTGCCACTTCCTTGGGGTGCGCAACGTCGGAGACGTCGAACAGCGAGAGCTTCACTCCCTGGTACCATGCAAAGTCGCGGTTCTCCCCTTCCGCCGCGGCGGCGTCCTTGCCAAGCCCGATGAGGTGCGTCTCATCATAGGGGTGCAAATAGTCCGAGTAGCCCGGTATTTTGAGCTTGCCCAGCACCTGCGGGCTTGCCGGGTTGGACAGGTCAATCACGAACAGCGGGTCGATTTTCTTGAAAGTGACGAGGTATGCCCTGTTGCCCATGAAGCGCGCGGAGTAGATGGACTCCCCCTGTGCAAGCCCTTCAAGCTTGCCCGCCACTTTCATGCCCGCATCAATGACATACACATTGTTCGATGACGGATTTTCGCCGCTCCACGCCTGCCCCGAAGTCGTGGCAATCCTGAAGTAGCCATTGTACTCGTCCATGGAGAACTGGTTGAGCACATGCCCTGGCACGCGCGCAGCGCCGCCATAGGTGAATGCGCCGTCAAGCGCAAACTTGTAAGCCTCGGTGGTTTCCTTGCTTTCGTACTGCCCGCTTTCCTGCGACTGCTTTTCCGCAATCTTCCTGGTCAGCTCATCGCGAAGCGAGGCGTCCACTGTCAGGTCAAGCGGGTTGTATACCTTGTTCTGGATGAAGTAAAGAGCCTCTTCGGACTTGAGCCTCTCCTTTCTCCAGTCAGAAATGTTCATCGAGTCGATGTCAGCCATCTTCTTCCTCGTCGCATCGTCAAAATACGGTGCAAACACCTCGTTGTAAATCTTCCATTGCGGGTCGTAGTAGTCGTATGTGGTGAATGTGACATACATGCTGTCCTGGGAGACGAACAGGTTCTGCGAAGCGCCCATGAGCACCACATTCCTGCTCTCCTCCTTGGAGAGGTCATTGAGGTCCACCCCCGTGAAGATATTGTAGCTATAGCTGCTGTCCGGGTAATCGAAATACTTTATGTCCGTGGGCGCCACCTGCCTGTCATTGCCGTCCACCCTGTAGAGCGGCACAGGGTAGGAGTAGGACGCATAGTCCGAGAACACGGCATACACTTTCCCCCCGATCATGCGCGCGTCCTTGTAATCGCCTTTCACCTCAATCCTCTTCACAAGCTTGGGCGATGACTTGTCGGAAATGTCATACACCCTCATGAATGCGAAATTCTGCGAATAATACGGCGGCATCACGCAGCCCAGGCAGCGCACGCCGTCTGCAAGGGGCTGCGGGTAGAAGAAAGGCACATAGATGCTGCCAAACACCACGAGCTTGTCATTGTGGATGAATATGTCGCTTACCGTCCCATCAATGGAAATCTCCCCCGTCTGCCTCATCTGCTCAGCAGGGTAGGCATCTATTATCTTCACCTTGCCGGCAGAAGTCGGGCCAAACGGGTTGTAGCCCGAGCCATAGTTGTACTCGTTCTTCACGACATAGATGTACTTCCCGTCGTTCTTCACAAAGTCCGGCTCGTCCACCCCTGCCACCTGCACATTGGTCTGCGAGTAGTCGGACGCGCTAACTGCCTGGGACGTGCCGCTTTCAGCACCTGATGCGCCTGGAGCGGCAGTGGGGGCAATCGTGCCTTTCAATGCCATGTCGCTAGTCATCATGCCTCCCCTCACGCCATACCCATAATCGCTTCCCGGGCTGGCTTTCAGGAAAGCGTAAATCTCGTCATAGGAAGTGAAGGACTTCAGGCCCGCAGAGGCGGTGGCATTGCCTCCTGGGCTTGTGGTGTTGCCGCCCGATGGAACAGGGGGAAGCGATGATTGCGGAAGTATTGCAACCACGAGAAGCGCCAGCACAACCACCCCGGCTAGTGCGAATGCGCCGACGTATTGCCTGAATGGCGTTGCTTCACCCATGAAAACCACCTGCGGTGATAAGGCGCAGCCTGCATTTAAATCGTTCGCTTTTTGTTCGGGGAATGGCGCCCCAAGCTGGGCATAGGCACTGGCAAAATCGCCCTGCCTTTCGGCCCCGGGCGCCTTTCCGCCACTAATATAAAATATTGCCGCATAATCTGCCCCGTGTGGGCGGCGCGCATCAGCGCCGCTTGATTCAAGGTGAGCATTTGGACATCTCGAAAAGGACAATCGACCTGGGGACTGAAACCGCGTTTGAAGTTCTTGCGGAAGTGAACCGCCTGCGCCGCGAGGGCAAGGACGTGATAAGCTTCTGCATAGGCCAGCCTGACTTTGACACCCCCAGGAACATAAAAGACGCTGCGATAAAGGCGATAAACGACGGGAAAACAGGCTACACCGACTCTGCAGGTGTGCTCCATGCGCGCGAGGCAGTGGCGCGCTACCTCTCCCGCACGCGAAAAATCGATGTCAGGCCCGAGCACGTGGTGATAGCGAACGGCGCAAAGCCCTTCATCGCCTACACCATCGCCTGCACCACGGACCACGGCGTCGGGGACGAGGTTATCTACCCAAACCCGGGCTTTCCCATCTACCAGTCCCAGATAATCGCAAACGGCGCGGTTCCCGTGCCGTTGCCGCTTTCCGAGAAAAGGAAGTTCAGCTTTGACATAGATGAGCTGAAAGCGCGCATAAGCAACAGGACAAAGCTTCTCATACTGAACACGCCGCAGAACCCCACGGGCGGCATTCTGGAGGAGGACGACCTGAAGGAAGTGGCGGCGCTTGCGAAGAAGCACGACTTCTGGGTGTATGCCGACGAGGTCTACTGCACGCTCTCCTACGACAAGGAGTTCAAGAGCATCGCGTCATTGCCCGACATGTACGAGCGCACCATAATTTCCGACGGCGCATCCAAATCATACGCGATGACGGGCTGGCGCATGGGCTACATCGCCAATGCCTCGCTCGCCCCGCACATCGCGCGCTGGGTGACAAACACCGAAAGCTGCGCAAACCACATGTCCCAATACGCGCTTGCGGCAGCGCTTGACGGGCCGCAGGATGAAAGCGAAAGGATGGCGGCATCATTCAAGGAGCGCCGCGGCATCATCGTGAAGCTCCTCAACGAGATAGAAGGCGTGCGCTGCCTCATGCCGGGAGGCGCGTTCTACGCATTCCCCAATGTCACCGCGGCGGTGAAAAAGCTCCGGCTTAAGGACTCTGACGAGCTGCGCAAGCTCCTGCTGAAAAACGGGGTGGCGGTGCTTTCCGACATCCATTTCGGGAGGAGGAACCCCGGCGACCCGGAGCAGCACATCCGCCTTTCCTACGCGACCTCCAAGGAAAACATCATCGAGGGCATAAGGCGCATGAAGGCCGTCATGGGCAGCAAGGACCAGAAGGACGGCACGCTCACGTGGTGATTTTTTTTGGGTTTCATCCATCCTAACTCATTGGTAGACCATCAGGCAATGCTCGGCAAAAACGTCTACGTGTCGGCATTTGCCTGCATCCATGCGGACGAAGGCAGCGTTGAGGTGGGTGACAACACCAGCATCTAGGAGACCTGTGTAATTCATGGCGAAAATGTGCGCATAGGAAAAAACGTGACAGTGGGGCATGGCGCCATAGTGCACGGCTGCAAAATAGCGGATAACGTGCTTGTGGGCATGAACGCCACAATCCTAAATGGATGTGAAATAGGCGAATGGAGCATTGTGGCGGCGGGGGCAGTGGTGACGGAGAACACGTGCGTGCCTCCTGGCAGCCTGGTGGCGGGCGTGCCTGCAAAAATCCTGCGCGGCGTGACCGATTCCGACAAGCAACTAATCCGCGAATCCTGCGAAAACTATCTGAAAAAATTAAAGAAACTTGGGAAATTCGAAGAGGGATGAGGATGGGGATATTCGACGCACAAGGCAATGAAAAGCAATTTTCAGCAGATGGCATTCGCAAAGCGGCATCAGAAATGCGCGGCTACGCCCTCATCGCGCTTCACTGCGCAGGAAGCGGGCACACCGGCGGCACCCTCTCCGCATTGGACATTGTCTCGGTGCTTTACCTTCGCACCATGCATCACAAGCCCTCAGACCCTGCCTGGGACAAGCGCGACAGGCTCTTTTTCTCTGCAGGGCACAAGGCGCCTGCGTGGTACATACCCCTTGGCTACACAGGCTATTACGACGTGAAGCAAACAGCGACGCTTAGGAAAATGGACTCGCCTTTTTGCGGGCACCCTGACAGGAAAAAATGCATCGGCATAGAAGCGTCATGCGGCTCGCTCGGGCAGGGGCTTTCCATTGCAGTCGGAGACGCGCTTGCCGCGCGCCTTGACAAAAAAAACTATCGCGTCTATTGCCTGATGGGCGACGGCGAGCAGCAGGAGGGGCAGATTTGGGAAGCGGCAATGGAGGCCGGGCACTACAAGCTTGACAACCTGGTTGGCATTGTGGACAAGAACTGCCTGCAGATAGACGGCGAGGTATGCAATGTCATGGGCATTGACCCCATCGACGAGAAATACCGCGCATTCGGCTGGCACGTAATCGTTTGCGACGGGCATAGTATAGATGCGCTGATTTCCGCGTTTGAAGAAGCAGCAAGAACAAAAGGCAAGCCAACAGTGATAATCGCAAAGACAGTGAAGGGCAAAGGCGCCTCCTTCATGGAAGGCCAGGCGGGCTGGCATGGGCGCGCGCCGAATAAGGACGAGCTTGACCGCGCCCTTTCCGAGCTTGGCATGGAACACTTGCCAAAGGACGAAATGATTGCGCTTGCCGCAGCCCACCAGAAGAAAGTGGACGCAGGCATCGAAGCTTCCATGCCGCGCTTCTCGCGCAACTACTGGTGGAACGCGCAGGAGAGGATGAAAGTGGAAATGAAATCCACAAAGGAAGGGTTTGGCGAGGAGCTTGAGGGGAATGAAAACCCCAATGTGGTCGCGCTTGGCGCGGACATTTCCGGCTCGATTTCCATCAACATGTTCTACAAGAACAAGCCCGAGCGGCGCAGCCGGTTCTTCTCCATGGGCATTGCGGAGCAGTCAGGCACCTGCGTGGCAGCAGGCATGGCAAAGGAGGGCAAAATCCCCTTCTTCGGCACATACGGAGTGTTTGCAGCAGGCCGCGCGCTTGACCAGGTGAGGACAACGGTGTGCTATGGCGACTGGAACGTGAAGATTGTGGGCGCGCACGGCGGGATATCCGTTGGGCCTGACGGCGCCACGCACCAGGCATTGGAGGAGATTTTCCAAATCGCGGGGCTTCCGAACATGAACCTTCTCATCCCATGCGACCTTGCCGAGACTAAAAAGGCGACAGCGGCAATGATAGACCAGATAAACGGCCCGTGCTACATCCGATTTGCGCGCGAGCCCACGCCCATCATCACGTCGCCCTCAACACCTTACAAGTTCGGCAAGGCAACAGTGATACGCTACATTGGCGAGAAGCCGCGCTTCGCCGACGCATTCGAGCACACACTTTCCACAGAGGCGGCGGAGGCGCACGAGGACATCGCAATCATCTCCTGCGGCCCCGAGGTGGCCGAGGCAATGCGCGCATGCTGGATACTGCAAGAGGAATTCAGCATTTCCAGCCGCGTGGTGAACCTGTCCACCATAAAGCCATTGGACAAAGAGGCAATAGTGGCAGCCGCGCGCGAATGCGGCTGCGTGCTGACAGTGGAGGAGCACCAGAAAGGCGGCATGGGCAATATCATTGCAGCGGCAATTCTCACTTCTTTGCAATCGCCAGTAGTATTTGACATGATGGGCGTGGAGGACCGCTTCGGCGAGACTGGCGCGCCCTGGGAGCTTATCAAAAGATTCGGCCTGTCGGCGGAGCACATCGCGCAGAAGGCGCGCGGAATGGCCGGGAAGAAAAAGAGGTGAACATATGGCAAATGACCAATCGAATTCTCGCCTCCTAGCGGGCCTGTGCTACATCCCTGTCATGCTCATCAACATTTTCGCCATCCTCTACATCCTGATAAAAAAGAGCGACGACAAATTTGCAAAGTTCCACGCGCTCCAGGCTCTTTCATTGTTCATTATCGTTTTTGTGCTGAGCCAGCTCGTATTTTCCATCATTTATCTGCCTGTGATGATACAGCAGATGAAGGCCATGGCAAGCCTTTACGAAGCAGGCAATGCGCCCAGCGGCACAGGCGCATTCCAGTCAATGCTCGGCATTTATTCCCAAATGCTTCCGTTCATGCTTGCAGGCTTAATAGTGATAATCGTGCTCATTGCCATTGGGGTGCTGGTTGCGACCGGCAGGGATATCCGAGTGCCTGTTATCGCAGGGGTTGCCTCGCGATTTGTGTGACTTTTATAGAATAACATGATTGGCAAAGACAAGCAAGGCGGGCAGCTGACCAATTATAGGCGCGTCAGCAATTGTGTTAGGCGTCACTGCAAGGGCAGTGTGATAGCACCGCCCCTGCTCAGAGAATCCACTTATCCTCATCCGCGCAGGAGCGCTTAAGCGGACAGCCCTATTTAACACTTCCTGGCGCGAAAACCAGCGCGGGCTAAGGCTGCAAAAGCTTATTCCTCCTTTCAAAGCGCGAAAATGTCAAAGCCCAGTTTGCAGTCCTTGTCGAGCTCACCGGCAAGCTGCTCCACCACGCGCTTCTTTGCCTGCAGGTATGCCTCGCGCCCCATCTCGGCATTCCCTACTGCATAGCTTTTGTTCTTGGCATTGAAGCAGAACATGCAGTTCTGCATGTTTTCGCAGTTGTGGCAGTAGAGGCAGTCCGAGCACGCGTTGCAGCTGTCCATCTCCAGGCAGCGGGTGAGCTTCACACCGCGGTAGCAATCCACGCAGAAGCTGGAGTCGAAGACCGTGTCGCAGCCGAATACGTGCTCGCAGGTCCTCGGCCAGAACGAATATGCGGCGAATTTTGAATAGACGCTGCACACCGAACAGTAGCAGTTCACCGCGTCTATGTTGATGGTGCACTCAATGTCATTCATATTGTTGCCATCAGAAATATCGGAGTTGAAGAAAGCTATTTTGCTCAATTTTGCCCCTGCGTTCGCAAGGCCGAAGCCTTCCAGGTCGCTTTGGAGCAACTTTGCAGATTGCCCGGATTGCTTTGCCTCCTCCAAAGTGAGCAACCTGTCTTTGGGAAGGTCGCAGTAGTTGCCATAATGCGCAAGATAAATCTCTTTTCCGCTTGACGCCGACTTGCACCTGTCAAAGCCGCGCGTATGCTTGACAAGCCAAGCGCCGTATGCGTCGATTCCCTTGGAGGGCCTTTTCCCGAATATAATCTGCATCGTGGAGGCGAATGCCGCCTCTATCTTGCTTTTGTCCAAAGGCGCACATGGCGCGGCATTCGCGAGTGTGATTTTTGGAGCCACCGCCTTTGCTTTTCCGACTATTTCGATGAGCGAAGGTAGGCGCCTGTCCCGCTTTGCAGCCCCCACCATTTCCGAAAGCAGCTTTGCCCTAATTTCCTTGTATTTTTCAGGAGAAAGTTCCACGTTCCCAATGCAGAATCTCTTGTTTTGGATGTTGAACGAGAACATGCAGCTTGTGCAGTTCTTCAGCCCGTGCGAATAGTAGCAGTCTGCGCTGTCCTGGCTCATCCAAAGCTCAAATGAGCGCTTCACACGCGTGAGCTCGTGGCATTTCAGGCAAAATTCGCATTGGGAGAATGCATTGCCGCCGAATCCGTAGCTGTCAAGCCGGGCAAGCGTGCAATAAGCCATGTACTTGTCATTGCCTGAAAGCGTGGTGGACTGCATGTAAAAGCTGTCATTGATGTTGGAGCAGCCCTTCACGAATTTAGAATTGCCCAGGACCATGCTGCCGGCATAATATGTCCTGTCCTGTATCGCCGCCACTATGCTTTCAATGTCCTTGACCTGGTTTATGGAAAGCGGCGGGAACTTCCTGTTCAGGTCCACCTCGTCCAGGCTTATCGGCTTTGCCGCTTTCGGATAGTCATTCGTGGAATATATCACGTCTTTCCCAGACAGCGCGGATTTGCGCACGATTGGCAGGTCCACAAGATCTGAAAGCCATGCGTGGTACTGCGGAAGCGCGCCTAGCTCCTCTCCGAAAAGCACCCTGCAGGTGCTTGCCCATGCTTTTTCAAGCGCTGCGTCGGTTTCATCCAAGGCTACACCAAATGAATAAGCCACGGCAAGATAAAAAACAGATGCGTTGTGTGGGTGTTTGTTTCCTTGCCAGCCGGCATCGCTTTTTTAACTTTATACATAAACTAACGCTACCGGGTCGTGGCGTGAGCTACGGCCACGCTGCTGTGTAAACTCGATTTTTAGGGCACATGTGTTTCATTGCTGCTTACGACATTAATAAGCGTTGGGACAGAGCAAATTTCCTAGGAAATTTTGAATGCGCTTTCCAGAATTTTCAGCCTTTTTCCGAATGCCGCTGGCTCGACATAGCCATAAACGCCGCCCAGGTCCTTCCTGAATTCCGCGCCCGACACCTTTTGCATTATCTTCCTGTGCTGGACCGCCAAATCCACGCGTGCCGCAAGCTCGGCCCTGACCCAATCCCAGCCTTTCACCTTGTCGCAGAGCATGAAAATGTCACGGATGTCCGTGGCTCTTGCGCAGCAGAATTTCATTACAAAAAGAGCATCCGCATCAATCACACGCACCTTCATCTGGCCAGCGAATGTCTTTGCCGGAAGAGAAACGATGGATGAATGGGAAAAAATCCAGTCCGCAGCAAAAGTTGCGCCAGACTGCCTGTCGTGCACTTTTTCATAAAGAATATCGAATGCGGCAATAATGTTTGGCATAACTTCCTTTTCGAGGCGCACGAAGTTCACGTATGGCGCATGCTTTGGGGGCGGCACGCGATTAAAGCCGCAGGAAAGAAGCACTTTCCCAATCTTGCGCGCGCCATCCTCACTCGCCACAAGGTCGCAGTCCACCGAAAACCTGGGCAGCGCATAGGCATTCACCGCATAGCCGCCTATCACGGCAAAATCGCATTTTGAGTGCACGAGCGTTTCGAGCGCGCCGAACACCTCCTTTTCCCTTGCAGCGAACTTATCCATAGCCTTCCCTGTATTTCCTCTTCATGTACTCATATGCATAATAATGCATCTCATTTCCCCTTGCCTCTTCCATCGCATCCTCCAGAGGCTCGACAGACAGCCCGTCTTTTTCCACGCTCTCCAGTTTCGCCACTGGCAGCAGGATGGCAAACTCGCCAATCGAAGTTCCCTTTCCAACGTAGGCAGGCACCCTCTTTGCCGCGAAGAACACCTTCCAATACGGCAGGTCCCGGCGCAGCACCCTGATGAAATAAGGCGAGCGCTCCTGGCTCCGCTGCGTGTAGGAGTAGTCGCTCCACACCTCGATTGCCGAGAGGCCGGAAAATGCATAGGGCTTCTGCGCCTTGCCCAGCATTTGCGGCACCTTGAAGTCCAGGAGATGCCGGAATACCTCCCCCGGTTCGTTGCACCGGTACTCCCTCCTGCCGCGCTTTGCTATCCAGCCCGCATTCAGCAGGATGGAGAACACCTTCTTCTTCATGGGGCCGGAGAGCACGAAGTCCAGCTCGGACTGGGCAAAGGGGCGGCTTGCCCCGAAGCGGGTGAAGAGCAGCGCGTACGCGCGCATGCAGGCATAGGGAATCTCGGAATACATGGTTACCTATTAGGTAACTAAGGCTTTTAAGGGTATGCGAAGGAAAAGATTATGCAGGTTTTTGGGGATTTGAAACCTATATAAAAACATGCCAGCAATAACCCCAACAGCAAACCACGGGGTCGTGGCGTATCCCGTTACATTTTGTCCTGGGGTCATCGAGATAGATTTCTGATTTTTTGACAGCAAAGTGCCGGCAAAGCCTATTCAAGCATCCCAGCGAAAAACAGCGGCCTGCGCGTGTCATCCAGCGTGCCTGGCTGGGTGAAAATAATCTTCTTTTTTCCGCTGAATCCCTTGAATTGTGAAAATCCCTTGCCCTGGCCGCCAATCTCGCACACCAAGCCATCCACGATGTAGTCGGGGGTCTTTTCGCCCATCCTGCCCTTGAGGTAATCAATGCCCATTCCAAGCGATGAGACTGCCTCCACAAAAAAATCCTCGCGCAGCGCCCCTATGCAGTCATCGTATTGCCTGTAGAGCAGGCGGTAAGGCGGCGCAAAGAGTATCTTCGGCTCTTTTGTGACATTGGTGCCCTTCGGCATCACGCACCGCAGCACAAAGCTTTTTTCCAGCAAATCGGCATACTTCTGGACCTTGTACTTGCTGATGCCCGTGTTCTGAGATATGCTGGAATAGCTGATGCCCTCCGAGTGGGAGCGCCCGATGAATTCCAGCATCCTGCGCACATCCTGCACTTCCTGCAACGAAAGGCGGGCAAAGAAGAGCAAATCCTTTGTGAGTATCGTTTCCAGGGTATTCCGGAAGAGCGGAATCGGGTCGGGCTCAGCCGCGCTGAATGGGTAGTTTGCGCCGCACAAATACTTCTTGAAGTACGATTCCGCATGTATTGTCTTGCCGTAATATTCGCGGCAACGGCTCCTGTTGGTCATGTCTTTCCAGCGCAACGGGGCGAATTCCTGCGAATGGGCGAACCAGAGGAACTCGCGGAAGGAAAATGGCGCAACCCTCACCAGCCGCACGCGCCTTGAAAGGTCGTAAGAGGAATCGTGAAGGGATATTGCAGAAGAACTGGTGAATATTATTCTCAGGTCCGGCAGGAAATCGTAGATTTTCTTGAGCTGCCCCCCATAATTCGGGTACGCATGGATTTCGTCCAGCAGAAGCAGCCGCACATTCCGCTCCAGTAGCTCCTTTGCAGTTTCAAAAAGGTCCAGCCCGCCATACGAATCCAGGGAGATATAAAATGAATTTTGAGATGAATTGTGGATTTGCTTCAGAAGGACGCTTTTCCCGGCCCCGCGCGGGCCTATCAATGCGATGAAAATGCGCCCTTCAAGGTGCATCATTATCTTCGAGTGGACAAAGCGCCGCTTGTGGTATGCCGCCCCCTCCTCCTTTGCAAGCTGGCTCATGTGCGCAAGTTCGGGTTTCCAGCGCAAGAGCGGCTGATTGCTGCCGCCTTCTGGCTTTGCATTTGACTGATTGCCTGCCATGGCATGGTTAATGGCAGTAACATTTATAAATAAATCGCATTTCGATGAATCAATTTGCCAAAATCGGCATATTTCGATAAAATGGTTTGACGAAATAAGATGCCAGTTGCCTCACCAAAGCGTGTTAAGAGAGCATCAATAAAAAAAAGTGGCGGGACGTTTGGCGCGGGTGAAAGGGTTGGACTTTTCTACGCTTAAGGTCAGTCTTTTACTATTAGGAAAGCGGTGCGGCCAACAAGGTTGCTCGGGTGATAGTTTCCATCAATGGGCACCCCATCATCGTATGAAGACATTATTTTATTGTAAATTTCCAATTGTGAATAACGGTCTAATTTTCCCCATATTCACCGACACGTCCCACCCGAAGTTATAACTGTTCCGAGAAAATCTCTCGGGATTGCTATGATAACAAGAGGTGAGCACGTGGAAATAAGGAGCTTGATGGAAAATGGGGTTTCCGTTTCGGAAATCTCAAGGATGGTGGGAGCTGACAGGAAGACTGTCAAGAAATATGCCGGTCTTGACCAGTACCACCCATTCTTCAAAGAAAAGAAGCCCAAGGGAAAACTTGACCAATACAAGGGCTATATCCTGTCAAGACTGAAAAAATATCCACTGAACGCAGTCCGGATATTTGATGAGATAAAAACTCAGGGGTATGATGGGAAGATGACCATCCTGAGGGGCTTCATGAAAACCCTCCGAAAAGAATCATCATACGATGCAGTCATGAGATTTGAGACGGCACCTGGCCAACAGGCACAGATTGATTGGGGGGAGTTTGGAACGATAGAGATTGATGGAGAACAGAAGAAGCTGCACGGCTTCCACATGATACTTGGCTATTCCAGAATGAGATATGTCAAGTTCACAACTTCCATGAACCTCAGGACCCTGATAAGGTGCCACATCGACGGCTACAACTACTTTGGAGGCGCCCCTCACGAGAATCTCTACGACAACATGAAGCAGGTCGTTCTCAAGAGAAGAAAGAACGCCAACGATTCAGACTTCCAACCGATGTTCAGCGACTTCATGGCATACTATGGCACTGAGACAAAACTGTGCAGAGTCATGAAGCCCAGGACAAAGGGCAAGGTCGAGAATCTTGTTGATTATGTGAAGGATGGCTTCTTCCTTGGGACTGAATTCACAGATTTGGATGACCTGAACATGAAGGCAAGGGCGTGGACGGACAAGGTAAACTCACAGGTGCATTCCACAACCAAGGAGCCGCCCATTGAGAGGTTGAAACGGGAGCTGCCACTGCTCATCCAGATTTCAGGAAGACCCGAATATAGGATATCTGAAGTACTCTACAGGAAGTCGAGATGCAGCTGTCTAGTCTCAGTTTATTCCGGAGAGTATTCGGTTCCCCCAAAATATGCCAACAGGGATGTTGAGGTGAGAATGGATGAAGACCAACTGGGCATATTCTACAAGGGAAATGAAATAGCCCGCCACAAACTTGTGGGCAAGCATCAAACGTCATTCCTCGATTCACACAAACGTCAGCTTGAGGAGGGATGTTTCCACATGCCGGTGCAAAAACTGCACAGGAGAATTTCATCGCAAGTTGAAGTTTGTGAACAAGGCGTTGAGGTAAGGAACCTCAACGCATACGAGGAGGTGTGAACATGGGAAATCTTGTATATGAACGGCTGCATGAAAATCTTAAGACACTTGGATTACTTCGGACTTCCGAATCTCTCGACAGCTACCTTGAGGTAGCTTCCAAAAAGGACATGTCAACAATCCAGATATTGGATTATTTTCTGAATGAGGAAGTGGACGACAAGATGCAAAGAAGCCTCAACTTCCGGTCAAAGAAAGCAAAATTCCCATTCAAGAAATCCATTGAGGAGTTTGACTTTTCATTCCAACCCTCAATTGATAGGAAGACAATCAACGGTCTTGCCAGTATGAAGTTTGTGCATAATGCTGAAAATGTGGTTTTCCTGGGCCCGCCAGGTGTTGGCAAGACACACCTTGCGATAAGTCTTGGCATGTTGGCTGTCAAAAATGGGATTACTGCCTACTTCACTACTGCCGCGGATATTGTTGATGACCTGAAGATGTATTCCTCAAGGGGAATGCTCAAAGAGCGGCTGAGGAAAGTGTCGGGATATAACCTCCTCATAGTGGATGAGATAGGCTACCTCCCCTTGGACAAGGAGGGTGCAAACCTGCTATTCCAGCTTGTTTCCAGACGGTATGAGCGTTCATCACTTATTCTGACCTCAAACAAGCCATTCAGGGAATGGGGACAGATATTTGGGGATGATGTGGTGGCATCAGCCATCCTTGACAGGTTGCTGCACCACTGCACCGTGGTAAACATCAAGGGTGAAAGCTACAGGATAAAGGACAGAAAACGAATTGGTCTTTTGCAGAGAGAGCCAACCGACAATCAGCAAAAAGAGGAGTGAGGAATATAACATTTTAGGTGAAAAGAAGGGCTGGGACTGAACCGTTGAAATTGGGGAATTTTGAACCGTTGTTTACA
>JAPLWX010000032.1 GCA_026396415.1 Microcaldota archaeon | reverse complement strand
TTTTCGTGGGTCAGGTTTGGAGCCGGAAATTCGATCAGGGAATGGCCAACGCGCCCAACAATAGAGCAGGAGAAAATCTTGTCTGCCGTCGGAGCAGACTGTTGCTTACCTGCTACCCAACTTTAAGGAAAGACAGGTCTGCCATGCCAAAAAAAAGGAAACCGCTGAAAAAACGCATTTTTTCGGAACGCGCGCGCAACGAACGCGATGTTGAAGGCGGGGTGAGCAGCATCTTTTTAAATTATTGTAATTAGAATATTTTCATGGGAGAAAGGCGCATCAGGAAGAACTTAGCCACTGAAGGGGCCAACAAGCGCAAGCCCCTAAAGCCGCGGCTATTTGAGAGCGAAGCTAAGGGCGCGCAAGGAAAAAAAATTGAAGGGCTGAAGGCGAACCTTGTCGAACTCGCGGGCTATGCCTACAGATACATGTACGATGATCCGAAAAATCCAGATTTTTATTGCAACTTTGAAGTTCGCACTGCCCAGGATTTTACAGGGCATTGCACCTTTACCGCACTTGGATATGTGCGCAACCAGCTTGGGGCATATGCAAATCACCCGGAGAGAAGGGAACTGCTTGAAAAAGCCGAGGAAACCTTTCACGAAGTAAAAAAATTCTATGATTCGCTGCCTTATGCGCAGCTTGAGGGGAGGCCGGAGTTCTACCCGCTTTTCGTAATGAGGCGCTCTTTGGGGGAAATGGGGAGAGAGATAGAGAACGTAAAAAAGAACCAGACAAATCAGCCCCAATGCAAGAGGGATGCACATGCGGTAGAACAAACCTGCGGAGAAATCAACTGCCTGTTCGGCCTCTATCTTGAATCAGTACATCAGGCTGCAAAGAGGCTGATGAATGCTGGAGTTGCTGGCGATACTCATGTTTATGCCCCGTTCTACTCGCCGCCAAAATCAGCGACGGGCGAACTGGCTGCACCTCCTGAGGGCAACGACCCTGAAAAGATGAAACAGAAGGTGGGGGAGCTTGCGAGGTATTATTTCACTGGAATGGGCGACTTGGTGAACGGCGGCTTGAGAAACGGATGCGATATATACGTCGGATGCCATGACCACGGCGAGAAGCACGATTATTGGAAAAACAGGCAAATGGTTATGATGAAACAGCTCAGGGATGTGTATGGCGGCATACCTGGAGGAGATCTCGCTTCAGACCCGCGTTACTGTTATATAGCGGTGGGCAAGAGGCTTGCGGTCAAGATGGACAAGGCAGTTTCTGACGTGCTTGCTGGTGGAAAGCCGGGAAATTTGGCAAAAATCGACATCGAAATGAAATTGGATATTGTGCACAGCATCGGGTGCGCGCTCCTTACGGCTGGCGACTGCTACGCTGACGAAATAAACGCCCTTGTGCGCAGGATACACGCAATTCCGGGCGAGGAGAAGTTCCACTTTGAGACTGCTTCGGTGCACGGCGGCACTATAAGAAAATACGAGACACAGTTGTTTTGAGCGCCTCGTTTATTCGCGCGCGCAACGCACAAGATACTGGCTCCACAAGCGCTATCACGCAACAGCTAGAAAGTGAGAGGTTTCTAGAAGTAAGGCTTTACCAGCTCATCCGCTTTCGGATAAAGGAATTCAAGATGCCCAAACCCTATCCTGTGAAGTTCGACCAGAGCAAGAGAGTCATCATGCAACATATTCTTTTCTTTAAGTTGCTCTATATTCGAATGCATCTTTAGCGCGCCCATTGGCGTAATCCTGCCCCCGTATATCAGAACGTCCATGGCGCCTTCAAGCACGTGCTCAGTCATCCCAATTGCCGTGTGGACCTCATTCGTAGCCCTGTATAGCCCGCCATCCAAGCCCATTTTAATGAATTTTTGGTTAAGCCTGTTCATTTCGCGCAACTCGTGCCCGGTGCTGACCGCCTGCCCTGTTTGCTCTTGCCGCGTTTGTTTTGCAACGATGAAATCGCGCAAAAACCAGGCATATTCAAAATCAAGGGGGAGCGCCTTTTCAAGGTTGAAATAATAATTGAACACCTTTTCTATGGTTCCGACTGGCAAGTCGTAAATGCCGTCAATTTCGCCATTGTAAAGTTTCTTTGCGAATATACCTACGACCTGTTTGGAATAAGCCTTCTTTCCTTGCGGCAGGGGCCCCAAGAGGGGCGTTATTCCGGCTTTCTTGAATCTCTCATTAACCTTGCTTATTACCCAGTCGCCATGGCCTATCGGAAGCCCCAATTCATCAGTAATTACGCCCAGCAGCGCTTTGCCGATGGGCTTTTTCTCGCCAGTTATGGCGCCAGATGTATCTGCGGATATCCTCTCCCTTACTGCGAACTCGTACATTATGCGGTTCAATATTGGAAGAAGGACCGAGCGCTCCACTGTTATCTGCTTAAGCGACTTTATCTTCAGGCTCGGGTCGTCAAGCTTTGTCGTGACAATGCCTTTGAAGACCTCGCCCTTTTCGCTTTGGCTCGGTTCCGCGCTTGGCACGAGTTGTGAAATTCCGAGTATCCTGCCTGCTGCATAGTTCCTGCTTATGTCGCTTGCAAAATGCTCCACGACCAGCTTGATTTCCGGCTTGGTGGAAATCCCTTCCTTGTGCTCGGCTTTTTCACCCTCTTTTTCTTCATGCACTTCCGAGCCGGTTCCGTGCAGTATCAAGGAAACCGCGCGCATTACGGTCTGGCGGATGACAACATAAAGTTTGTAAGCCTCGGCAAAATCAGGCTTGAGCAGCTCTGAAAGCCTTGGCGCGATGGGCTCAAGCGCGGAAAAGACGCTTTCCTTGTTCATTGGCGCAATCGTCTTGCCTGAAAGCCAGCCATACCTTATCTGGAAAGATGAAACAGACTCGACGTTGGCTTCCTGCAACTTGGCGCGTATGTGCTCTGCCGCAGCAATAGACTGTGTGCAGGTCAGCTCGCCTGCATTTCTGTCCACTGCGCCCGCATCAGGCCATCCAAGTGCAGCCATGCCATGGAATAGCGCGTCTTTGAATGAGGTCGTGTATGTTCCGTCGCTATTTTGCTTGAACAGCACCGGTTGGGTGGCAGTGTATCTGTCGCTTTTTGCCAATGCCTCGCTGACTTTGTCGATTGTGATGCCGGGAATCCCGTCCTTTCCGAATAGGACTTCTTCTCCCTTCTGCAGTTCGTCTGCCGTTTTTGAGACATACTCGTTGCCTATTTTCACATAAACCGAGGAATTCGCGCTCACTATGGAAACGCCGAAAACAGTATGCACCAGCAATGATTTGTGCTGGAATTTCGCATTGTTTGCACTGATGGTTTGTTTGTCTCCCACTGTGTTTTGCACAGTTTTGCCAGTCACAATTTTCTTCACGGGTTAATTCTATTCGATGCCTTTTTAATGTTATCTATCATGGTGGATAGCGTAAATGCCCCCTACCTGAACATCTTCTCTATTGTCCCTTTGACCGCCGTCCTGGTGATTGCCTTCGCCCCGGAGAGGTTCTCATATCTGGCCCGGAGCCGCGTGTCCGTCACCACCACTATGAGCCTGTCGCACTCCTTCCTCCGCACGGCCATCTTTTCCCGGATGTATGCCTCTCCGTGCGACTCAAGGCTGTTGCCAGTCTCAACCTCAAAGCAGATTCTCCTCTTCCCAATCCTCGCCGAAACGTCCGCCTCGACGGTGGCTTTGACCTCGGGATTCGCGCCGTGCCTCTTCAGCTCCTCCGCAATCGCCCAGCACAGGAGCGAATGCTCAGGAGACTCCTGCGGCTGCTTCCTCACGAAGAAATACTGGCTGCCGAACCTGTCGAAAAGCAGGCTGCGGTGGAACACGTAGTTGTTCTTTGCCAGGTAGGCTTTCTGGTCGTCGCTCAGCTCGTATTCGCGGTAGAAGCCGCGCGCGCAATCCATCTTGATTTCATCGTTTTTCCTCTCCTTTTTCGGAATCTCGATGGCGGGTTTCTCGTTCGGGTCGGTGGTTATGAGCGCGTGCATCAGGGGCGGGGCCTTCACAATGAACTCATAGCGCCCCTGCTCGCTTATTATCAGCCCCTCCCCCTTCTCCGCGCGCAGGAGGTAATCGCGCTCCTTCTCGTTCAGCGCCAGCGTCTTTGAAATCAGGTCAAGGTTGCTGGAGTTCTGCCGCAGCAGTATCTTTGTCGAGGTCGTGTTCAGTATGCTCCTTCCGCCCTCGCTGCGCATCAAATCCTCTATCTCCTGCGTTATGAAGCCTATCGAGGCGTTGAACTTGCGCGAGGTCTTGATGAATTCCAGTATGTATTCCTCCGCCTCCTTGCTGCGCAGGAGCGACCAGCCCTCGTCTATCAGCACCACTTTCGGCTTCTTGTCCTTGCGCATCTCGCGCGAAACGAGTTCCAGCACGGAGAACATCACGAGCTGCTTCACCTGCGTGGGCAATTCGCTCAGGTTGAAGCTCATCACCCTGCTCCCCAAATCCACCCGCGTGCCCCTGTCAAGGAAGCCGAAGAAGCCGCCGCGCGAGTACATCCTCACCCTGTTGAGCAATGCCTCCACGCTCTTGTCCTCCTGCATCTGCGCGCGCCTTTTCACCCGCTTTTTCATGTCCTCCAATATTCCCTTGAGGTCGCTGAACGTGGGGGCGGGCCTGCCCCAGCTGTCCGGGTCCGTGGAGTGTATTCCCTTGTTCTTGTAGACGCGCACCAGCGCCTCGTTCAGCACTCCCTTCTGGCTTTCGCTCATTCCGCCCATGATAATGTCGAAAACCGAGATGAGCGTGAGCATCTTGCTTCCGAAATCCTCCCCAGCGAGGTCGAACAGGTTTATGATTTTGTCCGAATCCTTGGAAAGCACTATTTCCGTGCCCCCCAGGTGCTCCACGAGGCCCGAATACTCCGCGTTCGGGTCAAGGACGTAGATTTTCGCCTCCCTTGCGAGAATGTGCTGCATGAGGAGGAATTTCGCCGCGTAGCTCTTGCCCGAGCCCGAAATGCCGAGAAGGAAGAAATGCTTGTTGCTCATCGAGTCGAAATCTATGAAGAGCGGGTTTTGCGTGCTTCTTTCATGCGCGAAAAACGTGCCCTTGCCGCGCGAGTCCACCGGGTAGAGGAACGGGAAGGTGGCGCACAAGGAGCTGGTGAGGAATTCCCTGCGCGCGCCCAATGCATCCACGCCGACGGGAAGCATGGACTTTATGCCGTCAGCCATGCGGAAGTCAGTCCTTTTCGGCACTATTAGCATGGCGTTCATGTTCGCCTTGCAGCGTTCCTCCATGAGCGCAAGCTCGTCCCTGTCGCGCGCCTGGCTGTCCACGTAGAGCGAAACGTCGAACATCTTCTCCTTGCCTTTGTAAAGGAGGCCGTATACTTTCATGGTGTCCTTGCGCTTGATTTCGAGCGCGGGATTGGGCGTGTGCTCGGCATTGCCCGAAAGCAGGTCGGAGGTTTGCCTGATTATCTGATTATGGATGTTGACGAGCGTTTTGCTGATGCTTACGGGATGGATGTGTATGGAAACGTCGTACGGCTCGCTTGTCGCCATGAACTGCTCGAGCCAGCCGTCCTCCACGTTGCGGGGATACCCCACCGCCTTTACGATGCGGTGGCGTATCCCGTTCACATTCGCCTCAGATATTCCAATGTCAAAGTCAGGGGTCATGGATTCGAGGAACGGGCCTGTTCCGTGCCGCTTGGCCGGTTTCTTGCCACTGGGTCGCTCTTCAGGCTCCCAGTCAGGCAGGGAGTAGGATGAAAAAAGGCGCAGGAGCCTGGCCGTGCCGAGCCGCTCGGAGCGCAAGCCGCACGCGAGGAGCTTTTCCTGCATTATCTGGGTCTTTTGCTGAAGCCGCCTGCGCTCTTCCTCCGCGTTCCCTTCCCCAATCATCGCGCGCCTTGGCTGCGTCACTATGACATAATAGCGCCTGGTTTTCACGTTGTTTGCCTCCAGGAACTGCCTCTCGAAGTCGAAGAAGTCGCAGAAAAACGAGGCGATTTCGGTTTCCGCGCCCCCGAGGCTGCTTTGGGCGTCGGCAAACAGCGCCTCCGCGTCCAGTTTTTCCGTCTGCACGAGGATTTGAATGGGCTCTGTCAGGTGGTTGAGGAACTCGCGGTAGTTGGAGACGAAAGCGAGCTTCTGCCCTTCATCCAGGAGGCTGAAATTGATTGGCTCGACCTTGAGGACCGCGCGCAATGAGCCGTCCATGAGGATGATTTGGTCGTTTTCAATCGCGCGCATGCCAACCAGCGCCTGGGCCTTGGGGTCGGAAGGGGGCGCTCTTCTCACGCCGCTGTAAAAGTGCCAGGCGTCCAGCACACGCTCCTCCAGGTTCAGGAGGATGAAGCCGGCCCCAGCTATGCAGAAAATTGACGGAAGGACGAGTCTCGCTTCCCCTTCGAGCGGGAGGTTGAGCGAAAGGAACGCAAGCACGGTAAAAACGCAGAAGTAGCACAGCTGCCTCAGGTCCAGCCCGAAGACGATTTTCTCCCTGTACTTGATTTCATCCGGGATGTCGTAGCTCATGGAGGTGTTTATGCCGCCAGGGTCTCATTATGGCTCGTGTAGGATTTGGTTGTGATGAACCATATTCCGCAATTGGGCATTATTGTGCAGTATGATTTGCTTTGCGCAGCAACCATCTCGACAGGCATATGGATTAAAAAAATGGTCGGGAGGAATAAATGTGGGGAGGGGCAATGCATGCCGTATTGCAGTCAAAGATAGGTGGGAGAAACCTCAACCCTACTGTTATGATTAGGGACATTGAAAGTCTTTTCGGCAAATTTCCCGGCTGCCCGAAAGAAAGGGTCAGGGACACTTACCTGACGATGCTTTTCAGGACGTATGACGAAGCAAGCCCTAAGATTGCAAAGGACATAAATGCTGTCGGCTTCATCTACATAACTGCAAAAAAAGAGGCAATTGAGATATTGCAAAATGAATTTGGCATTCCGGAGAAATCAGAACAAATGCCAGAGGCGGCAGTGGTAGTAAAGGATAAAGCAAAAAAACGGTTGCGCATCTTGGCATTTTTTAAAAATCTCATCCCGAGCGGGCGCGTGGGAGATGGAGAGTTGGCAAGCGCTTAGGTCTTTTTATACCCGCGTTTACTCTGAATGCAGTTGGCAAAACAAGATAGGGGCGAGTTGCCGCCTCTCTATTCCAGAAGCCGCTTGTATTTTTCTCTATCCGCTTGGGAGAGAACGAGTCTCTTGATATGTTTTACAATAAGCGTATCGGGCAGCGTGTGATCATCATAGAGCTTCTGGATGTTGTGCATCGATAAAAACGTCTCCTTATACTTCTCAATAAGCACAGGTGGAAGCTCGTCATTAGCCTGGTGCTTTGGGAGGTTCTGCAGGAGAATTGTCTTGGGCGGATTCACCCTATCCCACGCCACAGGAGGTTCTATTGGTCCAACATCCCAGTTAGCGGGCGGTTCAGGCACCTTAAGTTGATTTTGCTCTTCCACTCTTTCAGTGAGGACGGATCCGTCTGTTTTTTTGGTTTCAACAGGAGCGGCATTTTTTGCATCTTCCACTGGGATTTTCTCGTTTGTGGAGAGGGGTTGCCCCTTCCATACACTGGTGCCATGTGTTTTCAGTTTTTTCTTGAAATGCTGCCATTCGCCGCTCTCCTGCAATTTTCTCACATTGCTTCCGCTGAAACCAGACGGAAGAGTGACCGGATTATTTGTTTTTACTTTCATGCCCAATCCCAATGCTCCCGTTTCTATTATAACGGCTATTTAACGCTTGTGGAGTGCCGGGTCGCGCGTTTGCTCATAAGCAAACCCAGACCAATCAGTCAAATGTCCGGCAGGAACAGGGCTGCGAGGACAAGAACGGCCCCGAACGCCTGCGGCATGGAAAAGCCAGCTCCAAGGAAAGCCGAGCCGAACCCGGCAATGATGATGCCGAGGGCCTCGAAAAACAGGCGTATGCGCGAACTTGCCGTTTTCGGCCCTCTATGGCGAACCCCCTTTCTTGCTTTTGGAGAGACTGAACCTGCCATTTTCAACCGCATCTCCAGTGCCAGCGCACTACGGAAGCCTGGCGTGTGGACGCCCTGCTTGCCGGATGATAAGAAAATGCCGACTTTCTCGGCATCGGGAAATCCTGCCCGGCCGCGTCTCTGTTCCGCCCTTTTCTGCCCGGCATTCATCTTCCACGCAACGGTTATGGATGACGTATATATATTACTAGTCAATATTCAAAACTTGCGATAAGTACTTAAATGGTGATTGTGCATATCGAGCGAGGAAGGTGAAAATATGGAAATCAGGAAAGTGCAGAAGTCAGGCTACTCTTCATTCGTGGTCAGCCTCCCTGCCGAGTGGGTGAAGGCGCAGGGCATAGGCAAGAACGCCCCTGTATCGGTTGGGCAGAACCCGGACGGCAGCCTCACCATACTTGCGCATGCTGCACCTGAAAAGAGCGAGGCGCCGATGGTGCTCCGGGTTTCCGGCAAGGAGAAGAAAAGCGTCCTGTTCCGCAGGATGGTGGCGGCCTACATAGCCGGCTGCCAGGGCATAGACGTACTTCCCGCGCCAGGGCAGTTCGCCTCCGCATTGGAGCTGGTTTCCGAATATACAGCATCAACCGTCAGCCAGGAGATAGTGGAGGAGACAGAGCACAAGATTTCCATAAAGGACGTGCTCAATCCTGCAGAGCTTCCCATGGGGAAGGTAGTGCAGAGGATGCACTCCGTTTGCCGGAAAATGGTGGATGCCGCCGTGGCTTCGCTTGGCAGCAGCAAGCCTTCGGGGCTCAATATGGACATCCTGGAGCGAGACATGGACAGGCTGCTTTGGCTCGCGGCAAGGAAGCACCACATGTTCCTGCGGTTCCCCTCGCTGGCCGCAATTGAAGGAATCAGCCTGTCCGAGTCCCATCTGCTCTTTCTGACGGCAAGGAACATGGAGAGGACCGGGGATCATGCACTTATTGTCTGGAAAATCGGGGGTGCATCCGGCAAGCTCCATGAAATAGGCAAGTTCGCCGAGTTACAGTATTCCAAGGCATCGCGCGCGCTGTTCGAAAAGGACGAGGCACTTGCCCAGCAGGTCATCGAGGAAGTGCTTTCCTTCAAGGAATCAGGAGCGGGAATGAAGAACAGCGGCTTATCCGCCGTGCAGGTGTCCTCGTTTGCCAGCCTCAGGCGCATTGCGGAATACAGCGCGGGAATGTGCGAGAACCTGATAGACTACGCCGCCTCGCAGGGGAGATGAAGGCTGCAAATATATGGGAAACGGACTCACCATTCGAGTAAATACCATTATTTCTGAATGTTGATTAGCAATATATATGCGCCCGCAATAGCCATTCCGAAGGTGAGCGCATGGCACAGATAACCCTGGTTGTGGACGACAAGGTAGGCATGCTTGCCGACCTGTCCTATCTCCTTGGCAAATCCCGCGTCACGATAGAGTCCATTTCAGCCGAAATGCACGGGGGCAAGGGCGTAATCAACCTGAACGTGAGCGACGAGGGAAAGGCGCAGTCCGTGCTCCAGGCGAACGGCTACAACACGCTTTCCAGCGAGATGGTTGTCATAAAAATAAAGGACGAGCCGGACACCATTTCGGATGTGTCGCAAAAGCTCAATGACGCCGGCGTGAGCATCGAGAGCTTCCATCTCCTATCTTGCGGGAACGGCTATTCCCTCAATGCGCTGAAAGCCAGCAACCCCAAGCTGGCAAGGAGGATACTGGCAAAATACTGCGCAGAAAACCTGAAAATAGGGGTGTTCGGGGAAGGCAGAGGCGAGCAGGTATACTTTAGTGCCTATGGGCCATGAGGCCTTCTTTGCTTGCCCATTTGCACCCTAGCCGGTAGTGCCTCACCTCGTCAGCGCCTTCCCTCTACACGCGCTTTATCAATTTCACCAAAAACTCCTTCATCCTAAAATTAGTGTAAACCCCTCTTGCCCGCGTGTTTTCTGTGTTTGTCATAATGCTTAGCTGGCGCACTCCCTTGCGCTTTGCCCACGCTTGCACAGCTGCAAGCAGTTTCGTCCCGATACCCTTTCTGCGGTATGGGCGTTCCACGAAAAGCTCTTCCACATAGGCTTCCTTGTCGATAACAAAAACGGCAAATACCCCCATCAGATTCGCAACAGCGTGCCCCACAACCCTGTCTTTTTTCGTGGCAACAAGCACGAGTGCGTTGCGGGCTTTCAGTCGCTTTGCGAGGTACTTTCTATAGATGGTTTTGAAATTTGGCTTAAGCTGAAGAGCTGGGCTGTATGCTCTGCTTTCTCGCTGAAGCCATTCCCATTCCCTTATAATGGCAGGCACATCCACTTTTTGCGCCTTTCGGATGCAAAACCCCATGCTCGACGTTTATTCCCAGACATTTTTATGCCTTCTGCCCTCCTTGAGAAATTTGATTGGCTAAGTAAAGGCATAAAAACGGAACAAAGAAACGTCAAAACAAAGGCGACTTTCCTGGGAAATAGCCTTTCTAAAAGTAGGGCTCTGGCTTTCACCTTGTCAGCACCTTCCCCGCCACCGCAAATCCCACAATGCTCCTTACTGTGTTGTTCTGCAATATTATGGAGAGGATAGCCAGCACGAAGATGAGCAGGTTGACCAGCCCGATTGCCGCGAAGCCGAAAAGCACGGCGAACGCGCGCGCAAGCGAATCCGCCAGGTTGGGGTCGTGCGAATTGAAGAGTGAGCTTAGCCCGAGCAGAATGAGCGCATCTAATACCGTCATGAAGATTACCGAGGCTATTACGCTCAGGAATGCCTTTCCCCAGCGCTGTGTGAAGGGCGTGAAATAGAGGAATATGGCTATTGGGAAGAGGAAAAGCAGGAAGGGGATGAGCAAATAGCGGAGCAGGAGTGTTAGGAAAGTTAGGAGCATGCCAGCGATTGCCGGGAGGAGGATAACAAGCGCGAATATTGATGTGGAGAAGCTGAGGGGAGTTGAGAACATGCTTTTCATGGACTCACTGGCGGCACTTGCGGCAAGATATGCGCTGAAATCCAACATCACCTGGAAGATTTGGAAGGAAAACGCCAGGAGAACTATCATCACCAGCATGTTCTCCATCCACTTTTTTGCGCTCGCGCGCCCCTCCGCGTCGTTGGAGCGCAGTATGAAGTAAAGTGCAAGCCCCATCAGAGAAAGCGAGTAGAGGCTCTCCACTATCGCCATTATGCCGTTATACGGGGTGCAGAACCACGCCTGGTCAGGATTTGAGAACATAAACTTGAACGAGGCGTCTACAAGCTGCTGAGAGGAGGACATGAGGCCCGAAACTGCATAGGTGAAGAAACTATCCACTATGCGCCCGGGGAGAGCTGTAATCGCGCCTGTGAGCGAGCCTAGGAGGTCGCCATAGTTCGTGGAGTTGGTGGAAGCCGCGTGGGAGGTGCCTGCGAGGATAAAAAGCGCGAGGAGGGCGAGGAGAGCGTATTTCATGCCCATATTGATAGGGCAGGGGTGCTATTATAGTTCGTGTAGGATTTGGTTGCCATGAACCATATTCTGCAATTTGGCATTATTGTGCAGCACTGCTTTCGATCATCTTACAGAGCGCGCTATGCACTTGAAAATGATAGTTGGCGGGATGAGCTTTAACAGGCGAGGCGTATAATCCCAAAGACCATACCAAGGGTCAGTTTTGTATCTTTTGCGCGAGTCAGGTTCAATGATACTTTCTACTTCAAAACCTGCTTTCTTTAGCGTATTGTAGAGGTCGCTTACAGTATGGTAGTACGTAACGAATTTGTATGGCGAGCCATCGGCCCGAACGCCGGCGTCCACATATTTTCCAGTGTCGAAATAACTGTTTTTCAGCTTAAGCTTTTTCGAATCCAATATCCTATGGAATGGGTGGTCAACGCTAAAGACAAACAATCCGCTTTTTTTCAGCACGCGCCTAACCTCCTTGAAGCATTTTAGCAGGTCATCCACGTAGAGAAGGGCAAATGCAGAAAAAACCACGTCTTGGCTGCCTGGGCGTATTTGTTTGAGATTCCTTATGTCGCCTTGGTAAAAAACTATTTTAACCCGGTTCTTATCGGCAAGTTTTTTCGCAAATTTCAGCTGCTCGGTGGAAATGTCAATTGCGCTGACTTTGGCCCCCATCTTTGCGAATGCAATGGAACACTGTGCCCCGCCGCATCCGATTTCGAGAATGTGTTTCCCTTTTACGCTGCCAAGTAGCCTAAGTTTGTCCTCATTCGGAGAACCCGGGCCATAATGCACGGCTATCGGGATTTTGCATTCAGCTTGGTACCATGCCGAGGTTTCTTCCCACCATCTCTTTGTTTCCTTGGTCATAGGTCGATTTTTCCGCAAAGCTTCTTTAACGTTTCATTATGCTGAGGCTTGACCGGTTTATGTTTCAACCCATCCCTCGACTTTTCTGCGCGCTTCATCAGCGAATATCGAACCATCCTTCCAGGCAAGATATATCAGGGCAATTACTCGCTTTACGCGGCTTATGTCCGGATTATCGGAGTTGGACTCGATACGCGCGAAAAAGCCTTGATAAAAGTACTTGAGTATGCTTGAGGCGCTCGCAAAAAGCTCGCTCCGGTTGTCGCTGGGATGCCCGCCTCCGCCGCCAGAATACGAACGCTCAGCAAACCAGGGTTTTTCCTCCCACCTGAATGCAACAAGGTCAAAGGCATTGTCGGCGCTTGCCCGGCTTTCCCCAGTGAGGCTCTCAAAATAGCCGTGGGAAGCCTCATGGAAAACGGTTGCCTGTGGGGTTGGGCGTTCAAGAAAGCCGGAAATGCATCTTACTATGCCCTCATAATAATAAGCTCCGCCAGAAACGAGCGGGTCCTGGTGGCGCTTGTCCTGGACAACGAACAAGGTGATGCGCTTGTTAGGCTCGGCTATAATGCTATTGACTTGCTCTATTATGGGCGCATACCTCGATACGCTCCTATTCAGCCCTGGATCATCCAGAAGTACTGCCAGCCCACTTTCCCTAATGTAGCAGTTCAGCGGCTTGTTGCATTGAAGACTTTTCCATATGATGCCCTCTTTGTCGTATCTGGCAAGTTTCTCCTGGGTTAGTTGCGCGATTTCCCTAGTTTGCCCTTTATTTGCGAATTTTGCCCCCATATTATCCGCCTCCGTTTGCCCCTAATTTATCAGAGACGGTCGAGCCATACGTAGCCAGGTATGAATGGCAATGCGCGAGAACTTCCGCCTTATCAAAGTCTATTATGCGGACGACTGGTGCTCCGGCCTCCATTTCGACTACGAAGTTTTGGTCTCCATTGTGTCCATGTTTAACGCCTATTTTTGGAAGCCAATCCCGGATATCCCATGCTTGCTGGTTAACTGCGTCTGCCAGTTCCGGATGCTCTTTCCTGAAATTCTCTAAATTATCTCCCCTATATTTAGTTACCACGGACACAAGGCCGTCTTGCCTTTCACTGAACCGTATTATGTCCTCGCAAGGCACACCGGCATCAAATGTCCGCTTCCAAGCCTCAAAATTCTTGGAGGTAACAACCTTGTGGATAAATCCGGTTAGTCTTCCTCCAAATGGCATGAGTTCGTTGCCGCTTTTAACGAAGCACGGCAGGCGATGCCCGGGGCTATCCAATGGCTTCAAGCGCACCCTTCCATCCTTATCCCATGTGCACTCCTCAAGCAATTTGGCTGCATATCTGCTTGGCCCGACTTTAGTCCAGTACGATTTCATGAGCGGAATGAGTGTTAGGAATTTGGCTGCATCGATATCAAGGTCCAAACTTCTGTTGAAAGCATGCAACAGGACGGATTGCAGCCGGATTTCCTTTTCGCGGAATATCCCGCCCAGTGTTTTGGCAATCGAGCGTTGAGGCGCACGGTTGAGTATCTCGCCAACAACCCAGAAAGTGCTGTGCCTTTCATCCGTGTCTTTGTGATTAATGAGCATTCCGAATATTTTTTCTATTGCTTGGCCGAAGTTTCGGCTATTAAGAATATCTCGAAAATATTTAACCCCATCTTCTACAGGGCCAGGCGCTTTCTCAACCAGCTGCAGCAAAAGATGGGTTGACTTGTTGAGGTTTTCACTTTCCAGTATCTCTTTATAGCATATGAAAGCGCCGTGCTTCGCGCCCGGGCTATCCAGCTTGGCTATCTGCTCCAGTAAAGGTATGTCTACATTACGATTGAAGTTTTTGCACTTCAAGATGGCCTCGAAAAGCGGTATGCTATCACTGAAAATATTGCTATGATGGCTGATTTTTGCCCTCAATCTATCCAGCCTATTCTGTATTTTGGTTTCTAGGTTAATCACCTCGTCTTTTGTCTGCGCTTTCCGCGCGCTATCTTTGCTGTGGTCGGGTGTATATATTTGCTCTTGAGAGAATTATTCTTTAAAGAATAAACTGGATTAGAATTATTCACCAAAATTGATGCTCACCCGCAATAGCTCCCGCCGCTGAGCTGCGCGGCTATGATGGGTGCAAGGTAGAGGAGAACGAGGCCGATGAGAACGCCCGCTATTATGTCCTTCCATTCCTCCCTTTGTGCCGCGTCCCTGCTCGTGGCGAGCGTGAAGCCTGCAAACACAATCGAGAGGGTGGCGAAAAGCACTGCGACTGCCTTCATGTAGCCGGCAAGCTCCACAAAGTCGAATGCCATGCTCACCACCCGCAGACGTTGCTTGCGCCCACAAGCTCCTTCACCACAAGCGGGGCGAGCCAGATGACTATCAGCCCGATAATCACGCCGCCAAGGAATATTTTCGTGTTGCCGCGCTCCGCAAGGTCGTGGCTCGTGGCGAGTACGAAGCCCGCGTACGCAGCCGCCAGTATGCCCCCTATCACGGCGAACAGCTGTATCATGCCGTAGAGCCGGCAGATGGGCTGGTCTGGCGGAATCACAAAATCAGCCGCCACTAGCCCAACAAGGCACAGGAGCGCGGCTGCCCCCAATATGGTTTTCCTCATTCAAACAGCCTCCTTTGCTCGATTATTCTCACGCCTTCTGGGGCGATGCGGGACCCTTTGGTGATTGAAGGCAGCCGGGAGCGATCGGGTTGGTAGCCGATTGACCTGCGGTCGAGAGTAGCTGCTGCCTTCGCTGTGGTGCCGCTTCCAAGGAACGGATCCAGCACCGTTTCCCCTTTGTGCGAGTATAGCTCAATCAGGGTCTCGGCAAGCTCCCGGGGGTAGAGAGATGGCTGCAAGACGCCCCTGTCCTGGCTCCGAAGGCGCATTATAGCCCTTATTTCGAACATCGCCTGCTGCCTTTCAGCCCTGCCAGGCGCTTTTCTGGTGAAATTGCCCTTGCGCAGCACAAGGACGTGCCCGAGGATGTTGCTTGGCGAGTAGCTAAGGGGGGAAGAGTGCTGGATGAAGATGCCGGTTTGCAGCCCGGCCTCGCTTCCGGCCGGCTTTCTCCAGATGAGGTCGTCCCTATACTCAAAGCCTGCGCGCTGGAGGAGGAGTGCATAATGAACAGGAAGAGAGCACTTGCACCTGTAGTTCACAACGTCGCAGACGTTCACGCAGATTATGCCGCCGTCCTCAAGTACCCTGTGGCACTCGAAGAAGGCAAGCTGCATATCCTTCAGGTAGTCGTTGAAGTCATCCACGGTGCCCGCGCATTCGCCGCAGCCGCCCATGTCAAAATAGGGCGGGTTCGTCACGATGAGCTGCACGGAATTGTCGGTCAGTTCGGGCATCCTGCGAGGGTTCCCGATTACAACGAGGTGGGGCTTTTCCATGCCCATAATTATAGGGCAGGGGTGTAATTATAACTCGTGTAAGATTTGGTTGCCATGAACCAAATTCATGCCTTTTTTGATGAGTTCAAAACATTCTCAAGGGCGATAACCGTTCCATCCCCTTTTGTATTTTCAGCTATTTTCTCAATGATAGGCAGCATTTTTTGTGTGAATGCAGCGTTGTTTATTATGTTGCAGAAATCAGCGACGGCACATTCAATAAGACTGGCCGTTATCACAGGAGGGCTTATCTCGACTCCCTTAATCGACATTTTGGTGTGTTTGTCTGAACTAGTATAATAGTTTAAGATAGGAGCCTCCGTAGCCAAAGCACTGTCAACAGTTTTTCCAAGGACCGACAGCGTGGTTGGTGCATCGTAGACCTTACTCTTGATGATGCGTTCGAACTGCCATATAGTATTACAAAAGGAGGACTCTTCGTTATATTTTTCAGCTATTTTTTCAAGTATGGGCAACAGTTCTGGCGTGGATTTCTCAAAAGAAATAAGATCGAATAAGCTCCTAATGCCGCGTTCATTCCTGCCCAAAAGATTCACAATTCTGAGGCAGCTTTGAGCACTTTCCTCCGTCAGGAATGCTTCATTGGTATCTCTATTCAGAAACATCCAAAAGATCTTTCTAGACCTAGTGAGCTTGTCCTCTGGCTTTCCAACAACGATATCGCCGAATTCCTCCTTAGTGATTTTCCGGTTATCTTGGCGGATTCCGTCAGTCAGAAGCGCCTTTGGCTGAAGCCTGTCATTGAGGCCGGATGCGTTCCTTTCGCCCTTGGCACCTGGAACTTGATTTTGCTTGGTATTTTCGACCATACAAATCACCGTTATTTATAACACATCCAAAGTATTTAATAATGTGTAGTACTACTATTACTACTATGCTCCGAGAAGAAATCCTCAGGCTGGCAGACCTCACTCCGACGGAAGCAAAGGTCATTGCTGTAATGCTGCGCATAGGGCACCCCGCCGGCCCCTCGGAGATAGCAAGCGCTGCAGGACTTTTCCGCCCCCAGGCATATGACGCGCTTGAGAGGATGATGGCAAGGAACCTTGTTTCCTACGTGGTGAAGAACAGGCGAAGGGTTTACTCGATAAGCGACACCAAGGCAATCGCAGAGATGCTCAGGAAAAAGCGCGAGGAGCTAGACAAGGCAATTCCTGAGGTGCTCAGCGCATTTGCAAAGTCGGAGAGGGAAAATGTCACCATTCTAACAGGGATAAAGGGCATGAGGACGATGTACGGTACCATTTGGGAGCAGATGAAATCAGACCCGAAACACAACTTTTACCGGGTCATGCTCACCGACGCCACGCCCACCCAGATAATGGGAAGCTGGTTCAGGAGGTGGCACCTGAAGAGGGCGGCGCAGGGCATGACTGCCATGATAATTTTCACTCCAGATGCTGCATGGAGGGGCAGGCAGCTCGCGGCGCACGCCAATACGTACATACGCTATTTCAAGGGAATGCAAAAAATCCCGGTGGGGCTGTATTCCTGCGGAAAATACGCTTATGTGATTTTCTGGGACAAGGAATCGCCGTTTGCCATCCAGATTGAGGATGAGAAGGTTGCTACCTCGTTCGTAGAGTATTTCGACATAATGTGGGCTGCTTCGGATACCAAGCCGCCGGAGTGATGTTCCCTTACTTGTTTTGAAAGGTCATCTCTTGAACATCACTGCCTTCTGCCTGTTCGGCAGGATGTCGAAGTAGATGGTGAACGACTGGCTTTTCGGGTTGAAGAAGGCGACCCCGAGCTTCACCCACTTGCCGTCGTCCGTGGGCGTCTTGACCACGTAGTCCGGCGCGCCCTTCCCCTTGCCGTCTATCACGACAACGTTTGCGTTTTCGCTCATTTTTCCACCCCTACGCGCACCCGCATGCCGACCATTTCCAGTTTTACCTTGGGCGACTTTTGGATGTGCATTATCAGCTGGACGTACTTCTTGATGGTCCGGTGGTCCCTGCACGTCTTGCAGCAGAGTTGGTGAACACTCATGCTGTCCTTTGACACAAGCTCAAGCAGCTCCACCATGAGTTTCTCGTTCAGTATTATTGCCATCGCACATCTTGTGCGCAGCCAGGTATTTGTGCGCGACCGCAGACAGTGCATTTCCTAGGAAGGAAAATTCTACGAGATATTTCCTAGGTGTTAAGCGACACCACATATAGAGCCAGCAGCTTGCTTGGCCTTGAACACTTCTAGGGGAGTTTTGTATTTAAGGCTGCTGTGCGGCAGCCTGTTGTATGCCCACTCAAACTGCCGCAGCAGTTTGTTTGCGTGTTCTATGCTCAACACTTCCTGCTTGCTCAGGAAGAGCTTGATTTTCTTCACAACTGCTTCAGCTTTTCCATTGCATTTTGGATTGTAAGGTGCAGTGTGGATTGATT